>DAOUAU010000221.1:0-13012 GCA_034433195.1 Dehalococcoidales bacterium | reverse complement strand
GCACTCTGGGACCGGGTGTCAGCACCCCGGCCATGATAGAGAGATTGATAAGGGCAGGCATGAATGTAGCCCGCATCAACCTCTCCCACGGCAACCTGACAGAACACGCACGGTACATCGGAATAGTCAGGGATATCGCTGAAAGATTAGGCAACAGCGTGGCTATTTTGGCCGATCTGCCCGGTCCGAAATACCGCACCGGAGAGATGAAAGATGATTCCGCCGTCTTGATCAAGGATTCGGAGGTGACACTTACCAACCGGGTTATTCAGGGTGATGCGCAGACCATTTCGATCAACTTTCCGACTCTTGCCAGGGATGTTAAAGTGGGCAGTAAAATACTGGTGGATGACGGCCATATCTATCTCAAAGTGAAAAAACTGGATGGCCAGGATGTGGTTTGCACAGTGGTAACCGGAGGGGTAGTGACCAAAGGCCGTGGAGTGGTAGTGCCGGGCGCTGGTGTCTCAGGTCCTTTTATTACTGAAAAAATGATGGTCAATCTGGATTTTGTGATTGAACAATTGCCTGACTTTATCGCGCTCTCCTTTGTGACCAGGCCGGAAGATATTCTTCAGGTGCGGAAAATTTTGACTACCAAAGAAGTTGATATCCCGATTATCTGTAAAATTGAGCGTGAAGAAGCGGTAAAAAGATTCGATAAAATTCTGGCGGTCAGTGATGGCGTGATGGTGGCCAGGGGCGATCTGGGAGTGGAAATTGCTCTTCAGCGAGTGCCGATGGTGCAAAAAGAAATCATTCTGAAGTGCAACCGGGCGGGCAAGCCGGTCATCACAGCTACCCAGATGCTGGAATCCATGATAAATACCGCCCGGCCCACGCGGGCGGAGGTCACCGATGTGGCCAACGCTATACTGGATGGAACAGATGCGGTGATGCTTTCAGCGGAAACCTCAGTGGGAAAACATCCGGTACAAGCCGTACTGATGATGCGGAAAATTGCTGAGGAAACAGAAAGACACCTGGCATTTGAACAGATGCTGGTAGAAAGAGGGCGTTTCCTGGAGAATAAAACAGATGAACTGATCAGTTTCAATGCGGTCTATACTGCCATTAAATTAAAGGCCGCGGCCATTGTGGCATTCACTCAATCCGGAACCACCGCCCGCCGAGTCTCCAAATACCGTCCGAATGTTCCTATCCTGGCCATCACTCCCGTGCAGGAAACTACCGGGCGACTGATCCTGAGCTGGGGAGTATACGCCTTTCAGATTGCTTCTCCTACATCCGTAGATGATTTATTTGCTGTAGGCACTAACCTGGCCTTGAAGTTAGGGATTGTCAAGAAAGGTGACTTGATTGTAATTACCGGTGGTGTGCCGATTGGTGTGGCCCGTTCAACCAATTTATTGAAGATACAAAAAGTAGAGTAGCGGGAGTTTCTTCCCGTCATCAGCATGAGTCCGTGCTGATGTGATGTTGTTGGTGTGGCATTTTCAAGGTTAGCTTGAAGAGCTGCTAAACAAATGGATTTATGGTTTCTGAACAGCGTAACGGCAATTTCGCAAAAACTGTCTGGTTAAAGTCTTACATCCCATAAAGGCAAAATCGGAGGACTTATGGCTCAAGCTGCTGGCATTAAACAACCGGCCAATAAACGGAAATGGGCGGTATTGGCGGTGATCTGTTTTGGATTGTTTATGATTTTATTGGATGTTACCATCGTCAACATCGCCTTGCCGGCCATTATGCAGGATTTCAAAGCCAGCCTGCCTTCCATTGAATGGATCATGAGCGTTTACGTCCTGGTCTTCGCCTCAGTTTTGTTAACACTGGGGAAACTGGGTGACCTGTTTGGCAGGAAATGTTTTTTTATCATTGGCCTGGCAGTCTTTACTCTGGCTTCGTTAAGTTGCAGCCTGGCGCCTAATTTGGCGGTGTTGTTAGTTTCCCGGGGCGTTCAGGCTCTGGGCGGCGCGGCGATGTTGCCCGCTACATTGTCAATCTTAAACGTGGAATTTGACAAAAGACAGAGAGGATTGGCTCTGGGTATCTGGGGCGCGGTGGCTGGGGCGGCAAATGCGCTGGGGCCGATTATCGGCGGAATCCTGGTGGATACCATGTCATGGCGCTGGGTCTTTGTGATCAATATTCCCATCGGTATCGCCGTTTTGATTTTAACCTTTTTCATTGTCCGTGAATCGGTAGATACCAGAAGCGACCGGCATATTGATATTCCGGGTGTGCTGGTGATATCAGCAGCGCTGTTCTGTCTGACTTTTGCTTTGGTTGAGGGCCAGAAATTCGGCTGGATGTCTGTAACCATATTGATTCCCTTTGCGTCCGCTTTGCTCGGCATCACAGCCTTTGTCTTTATGCAGTTCAGAACCAAAAATCCGCTGGCTGAACTCAGGTTATTTAAAAACCGTTCTTTCTCAGCCGGAAACATCATTGGACTGGTCATCAACTTCGGGCTGATTGGTATTGTCTTCCTGCTGGTGTTATACCTGCAAATTGTTTTAAAGTTGAGCGCCTTAACTGCCGGGTTGTGGATTTTACCCTTTCCACTGGCCATTATCGCGGTAGCGCCGTTCGCCGGCCGTTTGACCGATGTATTCGGGGGGCGCTGGATTCTTTTTGTGGGAACGCTGATTACAGCACTGGGGTTCTATCTGATGTCTGATCTTTCAGGTGTATCCAGATGGACCCACCTGGTACTGCCGCTGGTAGTCTGCGGAGCGGGTGTTGGCTGCGTATTGGCCCCTGTCACTACGGTAATCATGGCCAGTACGCCGGTGGATAAATCCGGGATGGGTGCCGGAATTTTATCCACCACCCGGCAGATTGGGGCAGTGATGGGTCTTTCAGTACTGGGTGCGGTGCTGCAAACCCAACTGGTTGCGAATGTGACCAGGGCCTTATCTCAAATACCGGCGCTGCCCGCGGCTATTCGTGACCAGATAATGGCAGAAGTCTCGGTCGGAAACCTCAGCATCGGGAGTTCCGGCAGTACTGCCAACCTGCCCCCGTTGATAGCGGCCCAGATGAATCAGATGTTTAAGACCGAATTTGCTCACAGCCTGGAGACGGCTATTCGTGTGGGAATTATTGTGGTTTTAATCGGTACAGTGGCGGCATTGTTCATCGCCGGGAACATCAAAAAAAAGGCAGGTCCCTAGAGGACTGGCCTTTATCCGGCCTTGCCCTGTTTCGCCACCGCTTCCTGTGCCCGGCGGATTTCTTCAGCATCACCCAGGTAATAGTGGTTTAATGCCTTGAGGTCTGCATCCAATTCATAGACCAGGGGCACGCCGGTGGGGATGTTTAATTCGGCTATTTCAGAGTCCGGAATACCGTCCAGGTATTTAACCAGAGCCCGCAGGCTGTTGCCGTGGGCGACGATGATGATCTTTTTACCTGATTTGACCGCGGGAGCCAGCTTTTCAAACCAGTAAGGCATAAAACGGGCAACGGTGTCTTTGAGGCTCTCGGTCAAAGGCAGTTCGGATGGTTTTAAACCGGCATAACGCCGGTCATGGCCGGAGTAACGCACATCTTGAGGAGTCAAAGCCGGGGGCGGCACATCATAACTGCGGCGCCAGATAAAAACTTGCTGCTCACCATATTTAGAAGCTGTTTCAGATTTATTCAAACCCTGCAATGCGCCATAATGCCTTTCATTCAGTCTCCACGAGCGCTCAACCGGAATCCACATCAAATCCATCTCGTCCATCACTGCCCACAGAGTACGGATAGCCCTTTTCAATACCGATGTGAAGGCCATATCAAAACTGTAGCCTTCAGCGTTTAACATGCGTCCGGCTTTTACGGCCTCTTGGCGCCCTTTTTCGGATAGGTCCACATCTGTCCATCCGGTAAAACGGTTTTCTTTGTTCCAGGTGCTCTCGCCATGTCTCAGTAATACCAGTTTGAACATGATTACTCTCCGCTAACGTCCGGTAGAGCCTGAAAATGTCTCTAAGCGGCCTAGTATTTTGATCCCAGCATACAATCGCGTTTGCCGGTTACCAGGAAAATCACCCTCTCACCGATGTTGGTGATGCGGTCGGCGCTGCGTTCCAGATTGTGAGCGACCCAGATTAGACGGGTAGCCCGTGTAATGGTTTTGGGGTCTTCAGCCATGAAGGTCAGCAGTTCGCGGAAGACCTGGTCGTACAGGTTATCGATGGCATCATCTTCCTTGCAGATCATGGAGGCAGCATTGGCATCATGATGAATGAAAGCTTCCAGCACCCGCCGCAGCATGCTGCCGGTCATCTCAGTCATTCTGGGGAGATCAATCAAAGGTTTAAGCGGTGGTTGATCGCCGATCAAAACGGCAATTTTAGCCGTACCTTCGGCATGGTCGCCGATGCGTTCCAGATCGACGATAATGTTTAAGACCGCAATGATAATCCGCATGTCGCTGGCTATCGGCTGCTGGGTGACTATCAAATCTATGCAGTCTTCTTCTATTTCGAACCTTTTCTGGTCAATTTTCTGGTCATCAGCCATGACCTGCCTGGCCAGTTCCAGGTTGCGGGTCTTGAGAGCCTCCATTGAGCGGTAGAGAGCGGTCTCTACCATGCTGCCCATGGCCAGCACGTGGTCCTGTAATTCTCTTAAATGTTGGTCAAATAATTTCCTGATCATTTGAATACTCCTCTATCCGAACCGTCCGGTGATATAATCCTCAGTCCTTTTATCAGAAGGACGGCTGAAGATATTACGAGTCGCTCCGTATTCTACCAGGTCTCCCAACAGCATGAAGGCGCACCAGTCCGAAACCCGGGCGGCCTGCTGCATATTATGGGTGACGATAACAATAGTATACTTCTCTTTTAGTTCCTGCATCAATTCTTCTATCTTCAATGTTGAAATGGGATCCAGGGCGGAACAAGGTTCATCCATCAAGATTACTTCAGGCTCAATTGCCAATACCCGGGCGATGCACAGACGTTGCTGTTGTCCGCCGGAGAGCGCCAGTCCGGATTTGTCCAGGTCATCCTTGACCTCATCCCAGAGGGCGGCTGCCCGCAAACTTTTTTCAATAATTTCTGGCATATTCAATTTACTCTGCAGCCCCAACATTTTAGGGCCAAAGGCCACATTTTCAGAGATGGATTTGGGGAAAGGATTGGGCTGCTGAAAGACCATGCTCACTCTCTTGCGTAATTCCACAACATCTATCTGGGGATCAAAAATACTCTTTCCATCCAATAAGGTGTTTCCTTCGATTCTGGCTCCGGGCGTCAGGTCGGTCATCCGGTCGAAACTGCGCAGCAGGGTTGACTTGCCACAACCGGAAGGCCCGATAATGGAAGTAATTTTATGCTCGCGGATTTTAATATCAATGTCCTTGAGGGCATGAAATTTACGATAAAACAAGTTCAGTTTTTGAGTCTCAATCTTGGGATCCATCTTAAGACCTCCCCGTCAATTTGTTCTGGAACCGGCGCGAGAGCCAGTTGGTCAGGCTGTTGATAATGATCACCAGGATTACCAGGATGGCGCCGGTTGCCATGGCTTTATCAAAAGCGTGGGTATCCGTGGCCAGATAAAAAACGTGCAAAGCCAGGGTGCGTCCTCCCGACATCAGACTGGTCGGCATGGCCGCGCTGCCGCCCATGGTGACATACAGACAGGCAGTTTCTCCGATGGCACGTCCGATGCACAGAATCACGCCGGTTATAATGCCGGGCAGAGCGGCCGGTAATATTATATGAAAAATAGTCTGCCATTTAGTGGCGCCCAATGCCAGTCCGGCTTCTCTCTGATAGCTGGGTACGGCCCGGATGGCTTCTTCCGACGTGCTGATAAGGGTAGGCATCAGCAGACAGACCAGTGTCAGCGCTCCCGATAATATTGAAAAATTGAAATGTAAAACCGTGACGAACAGAGCAAAACCGAACAGACCGAAGACAATCGAAGGTACACCGGCCAGGGTATTGATAGCATAACGGGTGGCTCGAGTAGCCCAGTTATCTCGGGCATATTCGGTCAGATAAATTGCCGTCCCAACACCTGGAATAATCAAAATAGCGATGGTCAAACCAATCAAATAAAGAGTAGCAACGATGGCGCTGGAGATGCCGCCCTCTCCGGAGAGGCCCCCCTGCGGGGCAGTAGTCAGGAATTGCCATGTGATGAAGGGCAGGCCTTTGGCCAGGATGTAAATAATAATCACCAGCAGAATCAGGGCGGTCACCGCACCAGCTGCCCAAATTACGGTTTTGGCGATGGTCTGTGTAGTGTTAGGACTCACTCTGGCCACGGAAACCTCGCTTAAAAACACTCATAGTGATGCTGTTCAGAATGATAATAAATGCCAGCAAGACAATCGCGGTAGCAAAAAGAGTGTTGGCATGCAGGCCGCTGGCATAGTTTATTTCTACTGCGATATTGCCGGTTAGAGTACGGGCGGGATCAAGAGGGGAGGTTGGAATGAGAACCGCATTGCCGATGACCATTATCATAGCCATGGTTTCTCCAATGGCGCGGCCAATACCCAGAATGATTGACGCTCCAATACCGGAACGGGCAGCCGGAATCAGAACATGCCAGATAGTTTGCCATTGAGTGGCGCCCAGGGACAGAGCCCCCTCTTTGTATTTACGCGGTACAGCCCGGATGGAGTCTTCACTGATACTGATGATAGTGGGCAATACCATGGCTATCAGGACGATACAGGCAGCCAGCACGCTGTAACCGGTGCCCCCGATCTCACGCACCGCCGGCACGATGATCAGCATACCCACCAGACCATATATTACGGACGGGATGCCAACCAATAGCTCGACCGCCGGTCTCAGAATCGACCGGATTTTAAGCGGTGCGACTTCAGCCAGCAGAATGGCACAGGCCACACCTAACGGGATGGCTATGGCAATGGAGCCTATTGTTACTGCCAGAGACCCGGCAATCATGGGTAAGATGCCAAACAGGCCGCGGGAGGGACTCCAGTCAATACCGAATAGAAATTTAAAGAACCCGACCTGAATGAAAGCCGGCAAACCTTCCCTGAGGATAAAAAGGATGATGACAAGAAGAACCAGGAATGAAGAAGCAGCACAAATGATCATGGCGATCCTGGCCGAGCGATCTGCCAGATAGCGCGAGCGTTTGTGAGTAATCCCGGAGGGAGGCCCGATCGAGCCTTTCCCGCCGGACTGGTTTATTTCGATTTTAGTTGACTGAGACATATCCCTCATCGGTAACTATCTTTTGTGCCGCCGGCCCACCACAATAATCCAGGAAAGCTTTGACCAGTCCGGTGGGGGTATTTTTGGTGAAAAAGTAAAGCGGCCTGACTAACGGATAAGCCCCGCTCTTGGCGTTGCTTTCGGTGGTGTCCACTCCATCAATGGACACAGCTTTAATGGATTTGTCGGTCAGATAACCGAAGGATAGAAAGGCGATGGCATCTTTATCTGTTCTGACCACCTGTAAGAGAGCGCCGTTGGAAGACTGCAGGATGGCGCTCTTAACCATCATGGTTTCCTTGCCCATCACCATATCATCAAAGGCAGTGCGAGTGCCGGAACCTTCTTCGCGGGCGGCTACATGAATGGCTCTGTCAGCTCCGCCGACCTGGCTCCAGCGCATAATTTTTCCCGAGAAAATATCTTTTATCTGAGCTTTGGTTAGAGAGTTGACTGGATTTGCAGGATTGACTACCAGGGCAATGCCGTCCCGCGCTAACAAAAAAGACACCAGTTTGGGGTCAGTAGTGGTTAACTCACGAGACGCGGCGCCTATATCCACGGTGCCGTCACTGGCCGCTTTGATGCCGACCGAAGAACCGCCGCCCTGGATAATTATTTTTACTTTGGGGTGAATCACAGTGAAGGAGTGAGCTAATTTTTCGGCTAAAGGTTGAACCGTAGATGAACCTGATTGAGTGATAGTGCCTGATAAACCGGACGCTCCGGCCGGCGAAGAGGAGCCCGGATTGGCAATGGTATTGCCGCCGCAGGCGGCCAGGACTAAAAGCAGCACACTGAAAAAGCTGATTATTCCCCATCTCTTTTTCAAGGCCAATTGCTCCCTTCTTTCAGCTGTTTCCATTCTCTCCTATCCATAATTTAAGCATAACACAGCCAATTCATCAATTGATAATCCAGCATACCATGAAGAATGATATCAATGGGTTAAAGTAATGTTAATGGAAGGTTAAGAGAATGTTAAATTTTTATCAACCAGGCTCAAACCGTCAGACCTGAACCTGCAATCTGCATGACATTGCTTATATCATCAAACCACAGGCTGGTTTTAGAGATCTATAGGGACAAGTTAAATTTTTATTTGATTTTAGTGGGCAGGCTGAAGCTGAAGGTAGAGCCGCGCCCCTCCTGACTTTCCACCCAGATTCTACCGCTATGAGCCTGCACAATGTGCTTGGCAATAGCCAGTCCTAACCCGCTGCCCTCATGGGAGCGCGATTTATCAGCCTTAAAAAAGCGTTCAAAGATGTGTATCAGGTCTTCTTTGGAGATGCCCATGCCGGTATCTTTGATACGAGTTACCACGTAGTTTTCTTCCGGTGTGGTACTGATGCTGATTTGTCCTCCGGGCGGGGTAAATTTGATGGCATTATGCAGGATGTTGCTGATGACTTGCTGAATACGCTCACGGTCAGCCTGCACAAATGGTAAATCAGGAGCCAGAGCGAAGGTGATTTGAATTTGTTTGCGGGCGGCCTGAGGTGATAGACGGGCGGCTGTTTCAGCGACTAAACTGTTGAGATTAAAAGCTTCTTTAGATAGACGGGCTTCTCCCGTCTCGATGCGGGTCAATTCGGTTAACTCATGTACCAACTGGGTCATACTTTCCACTTCGAAAGCGGCTTTTTTAAGGAAATCCTCTGCCACAGCCGGTTCATTGATAGCGCCGTCCTGCAATGTTTCAACAATCGCTTTGATACCGGCCAGAGGAGTCTTCAATTCGTGTGAAATATTGCCCACAAATTGCCGGCGCATGGTATGCAAATTGCGTAATTCTGTTAAATCCTGTATCAGTAAAACGGCTCCGGCCAGTTTTTCCGTTTTCAAGGGGAGGGCATATACTCTCAGGAATTTCCCGGAACTGGTATCAATCTGGGAAACCTGCCGGGATTGACTGGCCAAACATTTGTTCAGCAGGGTTTCAATTTCATGGTTGAAGATGGCTTCAATCAGAGGTGCACCCAAACACCGGCTTTCCTTAAAGCCGAAGAGATTTTCGGCGGAGGGATTGGCCAGCAACATTTGTCCGCGGTTGTCGGTCATCACTACTCCGTCTGAGAGTGCGTATAAAACAGTGGAAAGTTTATGGCTTTCGGAAGATAGCTGGAGCATATTTTCTTTAAGCACGTTGAACATTCGGTTGAAAGCATGCCCCAGCTTTCCCAGGTCATCATCAGATTGGATGCTAATAATTTGATTGTATTGGCCGGATGTGATCAGCCCGGCAAACCGGGTGATCCGGCGGGTGAAACGGGTGATTATCCGGTTGATAAAAAAAGCTTCCATTACTATCAGTAAAGCGGCCAGCAGGGTAGAAAAAATGATTATCAGAATACTGTTATTAACAGCGCTGTTAACTGCGGTTAAGGACGATGCCAGCCTGACAACACCCAGTTCGGTCTGGCCGTTGTTAACCGGGACAGCCACGTACAGAGTATTTTCTCCGGTGATGCTGGTGCGCTGGCTGATGCCTAATCCTGTCTGAAGGGCGGCCACTATTTCCGGATATCCGGCCTGGTTTTCCAGATCAAAGGGGTTTTCCCAGCTATCTCCCACTACCTGTCCGTCCGCCGCGATCAGGGTGACGCGGCTTTGTATATCATCACCGAACTTTTTGGATAAAGTGTCTAATTGATTTTGCCCGGCGGGATCCATAAAAGCCGGCAGAGAGGCATTTGCCACCAATTTAGCTTTGTTAGTCAGGTATTCCTGGAGATAATTCAATTGAGTCTGGCGTTGGGAGTTGACCAGAAAAGAACCCAGCAAGCTCATTCCGGCCACTAGCAGCAGAATGAAAGGGATGGTAATTTTCCAATAAATGCTGCGCAATAATAATCACTCACCCTTAAACATTAATTAGCTGGAAACCTGAAAATAAACAAAATTAGCCGCCTTTCTTCAGGCTGGCCGCGCTCCAGGCAAAGAACATACAGCGCTCATACTTCAAATTTATATCCTATACCGCGGACGGTTAAGAGATGTTCCGGTGTTTCGGGGTGTTTTTCGATTTTTTCTCGCAGCCAGCGCATATGTACATCTACTGTGCGGGTATCCCCGGCGAAATCATAGCCCCAAACTCTGGAGAGGAGCACTTCGCGAGAAAAAACATGTCCACGATTACGCACCAGAAAAACCAGCAAATCAAACTCTTTTGGTGTTAATTCCAGGTCTCGGCCGGATGCGCTTATGGCATGGCGGGAGATATCAATTTCCAGTTCACCGGCCTTGATAATCTGGTCGAGAGGGGTTGGGTTGTCTACTGAGCGGGTGGTTAACATTTCTATCCGCCGGCACATGGCATGTACTCTGGCCAATAACTCGCGCATGCTGAAGGGCTTGGTCAAGTAATCATCCGCTCCCATTTCCAAGCCCAGAACTTTGTCAATTTCCTCGGTCTTCGCGGTTAATATCAGGATGGGGACTGTCATCTCCTTACGCAGGATGCGGCAAACATTCAGACCGTCCATTTTTGGCAGCATCCAATCAAGGATAACCAGGTCAGGTTTTTGATGGCGGGCGCTTTCCAGACCCGATGTTCCATCACTGGCCGTTATCACAGTATAACCTTCTTTTTGCAGATTATAGCGAAGGACGCTGAGCAGAGTTTCATCATCCTCCACAATCAGGATTTTATGATCAGTCAATTCTTACCTCAAACAATCTTGAGCTATCAGAATGAGCTATGCGCGGGACGACTCTAATGACAGCAATAATATGCTGACAGATGGTCTAGATATTAAACAAAAAGTTGATGCAATCGCCGTCCTGTACTATATAGGTCTTGCCTTCCAAACGCAGCAATCCCTGACGCTTGGCTTCTACCAGACCGCCGACTTTTAATAAGTCGACATAATGAATTACCTCAGCCCGGATGAAACCGCGTTCAATATCGGTATGGATTTTCCCCGCGGCTTTGACGGCTTCAGTCCCGCGCCGGATCGGCCAGGCGCGGCATTCGTCTTCACCCACCGTCAGGAATGAAATGTAATCCAGCAACTCATATGAGACTCTGATAGTACGGTCCAAACCGGATTCAGTCATGCCGAGTTCTTTGCGGAATTCTTCCATGGCCTCATCACCCATCTGGGCCAGCTCCATTTCCAGTTTGCCGCAGGAGGCGATGACGCGGGTTTTGGGTTTGGCGTAGGTCTGGTTCCATTTTTCCTCCAGAGTCCTGGCTTCGGGAAGTTGGTCTTCACCCAGATTGACTACGTGCAACAGGGGTTTAGCGGTTAAAAATTGATAGTTGCTGAGAGACTTAGTCTCTTCCGGGGTCAACGGCATTTCGCGGATGGGAATATCCTTTTCCAGTTCTGTTTTAATTTTTTGCATCAGTTCTTGTTCTTTCTGGATGGCAGCCCGTTCAGTCTGTTTGGCCGATTTCAGTGAGTTTTCCATCTTTTCCAGGCGTTTCTCCAAAATAGCCAAATCCGAGAAGGAGAGTTCCATATTCATGGCTTCAATATCCCTGGATACATCCAGACTGCCGTCCGGATGTGGCAGACTGTCATCTTTGAAAGCGCGAACGACATTCAGCAGGACATCGACAGTGCTGAGAGTATTGAGCAATTGCCCGCCGATGCCTTTGTCCGTGGCCATTTCTTTAACAGAGGCGCCGATATCGATGTATTTTACCTCGGCAAAGACCTTCTTCTTAGGGTGAAAAATCTCCGCCATCTTGTGAATACGCTCATCCGGGACAGCGGCCATGCCGATGTTAGCCTGGTCTTTTTTGGAATAACCGCCGGTAGCAGCCTTGCCTTTGGTCAAGCCGTTAAAGATGGATGTTTTCCCGCTTTTGGAAAGCCCAACAATGCCTATATCAACACTCATTTGTTTCCTCAATTTTTCATGTGGATAAATTTGAATCTGCGCATAAACCTGAGTCTGCAAACCCAGTATCATTCTACTCTGTGCGAGTGCTTTGTTCAATTACCCAAAGTGACTTCGTGCATGAAAGGGGGTGCTGAAGGACACAGCAGGGTGTGCTAAAATAAGGTGTTAACACCAGGGAGGTCGCTTTGTTATATATACTATGGGGTGAGGATGAATTTTCGCGCTTGGAAGCCTTATCCGAGATAAAAAAGGGATTGGGCGATATTGAAATGCTGTCTGCCAATACCAGTCTGCTGGACGGGCAAAAATTGACGCTGAACGAATTGAGAGCATGTGTGGAAAGCATGCCGTTCCTTGCGCCCAGGCGACTGGTGATTATCAAGGGTTTGCTGGAACGTTTTGAACCGAAAGACAAATCATCCAGGCTTAAAAAGAGTGGCGGCACCACAGCGGATGATCCGGCGGCGATGGCTGAATGCATTAATCACATGCCACCATCAACTGTATTAGTTGTAACCGATGGTATTGAATTCAAAAAACCTTATTTACAAACCAATCCGCTTTTTAGCATGATTTCGGGAAAAGCCGAAGTTAAATCATTTCCGGTGCTGAGAGGGAACAAGCTTGCACAATGGATTCAGGCCAGGGTGGCCCGCTACAGCGGCAGTATCTCGGTTCAGGCTACCAATGTACTGATGGCGTACGTTGGCGGTGACCTTTTTGCGATGTCCAACGAAATTCAGAAGCTGACCGCTTATACCGCTGGCCGCAGGATCGAAGAAAAAGACGTTCGAGCGGTAGTATCCGCCTCACAAGAAGCGGATATATTTATGTTGATCGATTCTATTTTGGACCATAAAGCGGGTTTGGCGGAACAAATACTGCAAAAGTTGCTGCAAAACGTGGTGGTAGCTCCCCAAATTCTGGTACTGCTGGCCCGTCAGGTGCAGATGATGCTGCAGATCAAGGATTTAAAGGGCCAAAAAAAACCG
>DAOUAU010000220.1:0-4091 GCA_034433195.1 Dehalococcoidales bacterium | reverse complement strand
ACTGTGTGCGAACTTCCCGCGAAACGCCATTGACGCATTATTGTCAACTAACTTACTCGTGATGGTTAATATTTTAGCTACAAATTGGCGTACGTTTCTTTCAATTTTAAAATATTTGAACACTTGTTCCCGCGAAACTCTCGTAAAGTGTATGGGGTAATTTTTCCCATTATTGGCATTTTTCTTTAACGGTAGTGCCTATTCGTATCCCTTAATTGGGGTAAAGACAATTTTCGGGTTACACTACGTATCTGGGTTTGAGTTTCGCGGTTCCCTCATAGCTAATAACCAAATAGTGGATTTTTAAACCACCATTTTTTCTTCCAACTAAATAGAAAATAACCTTAGTTTTCTGCTGAACCTTCAGTTGTCACCTTTAACGGAGCCACACGGAACGCTGATTCGGGTTTCTTTATGATAATTTTGGACATTATTGGCACACAGTCTGAAAATGGCAGTGTAAAAACCAGGTTCGGTTTAACCGGCCGGGAGAAATTCTGTATGAACCCGGCAGGCGTTGAGAAAATAACCGGCTGATGACATCAACCGGCAACCATGATGATTATTTTCCAGAATCCTGGTCTTTCATTTCACAATGTGGAACAATGTATTGATTGGGGATTGATGTAAGGAATATAATCAAATAACTAGCTTGGAAATTGGTATTCGCATCAATCCAGATGCTCTGGCAACTATCGCTCGGATAAGCCTGCCTATAACCATTGGAGCAGTTCACCGTTTTTGATGAATATGAATATGATGGAGGGATAATCAAGTGTCTGAAAGAAAATACCAGAAGATGTTTGTTTCCGGAGTTGACCCGGAGATACAGGCCCGCAGGACCGGGCAGGTCATCGCTTTTTTGGACAAGAAGTCTTTCGCCGGATGTTACGATTACAACATGTACTGGATCACCAGCAAACCGAATGGTCCTTATGGTTCAGTGTCCTGGGGCGAGATTGCCCATGGTCCCCACATCCATAAATATCCTGAGCTCCTGGCACACATCGGCACTGATCCGGATAACCCGATGGACCTGGGCGCTGAGGTTGAGATGTGCATGGGGGAAGAATTGGAAAAATATACTTTCAATCAATCTACGGTAGTCTGTATACCAGCCGGTTTTGTGCATGCCCCCTGGAGAATAATCAAAGTAACCCGGCCCTTTTTAATGATAGAAATCAACCAGTCACCGGTTCGCACGGAAAAGTCACGCAAAGACCTGGTATCTGCTGAAGATTTAAAAAGAATGCTCTTCACGGATGTGGGCTATGATAGTGAAGAGATGATAATGCATTGGCCGGAGGCAGCGGGTCCCCGCCCGGTGAATGATAAACCACTCAAGTAGAGATTGACAACTGTCAGCCGCAATGTCCGCGCTGAAGTCATCCGGTCCTACCGGCTGTCCTTCTTCTGTTTCCAGTTGAAACCCAACAGAATAACAGGTACTCTGCAAAAAGCAGAGTACCTGTTATTCTGGAAACGATCCTGCCATTGAAACAGGACCGAATTATGATTCGGAATGTTGCTGTTTTATCTGCCCAGCAGTGAACCGCCGTCAAGTGCAATAGTAGTGCCGGTAGTATAGCTGGAAGCATCAGACGCCAGATACAAAGCCGCCAGAGCCACATCATCAGGCTCACCGAAACGGCCAATCGCGGTTTTGGCCAGGTGGTATTCATTCACTCCGGGCATCTTCAGATAAGGATCAGCCAGACGGCTGTGAATCCAGCCGGGAGCGATGGCGTTGACTCTGATATTGTACTTGCCCCATTCACTGGCCATACATTTGGTAAGATGGGCAACAGCCGCTTTGCTGGTGCAGTAAGCGCCCAGCAGCTCAGTTGTAGTAAATCCCTGGTAAGAGGTCATATTGATGATACTGCCGCCTTTCTTTTGCTCTTTCATCAGTTTGACTACTTCTTTACTGACCAGCCAGGTGCCTTTCAGATTGACGTTCATGACGGTATCCCAGGCCCACTCTTCCAGCTCATCAAGTGGAACCATCTGAGGATTGGCACCGGCACTGTTGACCAAAATGTCCACGGTTTTATATTGGGCTTTAACCTGTTCCATCATCTTCTTGACTTCTTCGCTCTTGCCCAGATGAGAAGCGAAGGCCGCGGCTTTTCCACCTTTGGCATTGACTTCAGCGGCTACTTTTTCCAGGTTATCTATTTTGCGGCTGGTTAGAAGTACCGTAGCTCCGGCTTGTGCAAAGCGGTTGACAATAGAATGGCCAAGGTCTCCGGACCCACCCACAATCAAAGCTACTTTTCCCTCAAGGCTAAATCTGGCTGCATCTAAACTCATTACCCTGCTCCTTCCTTAAAACTCTATTTATTTTTTTGATAATCGTTTCATGGATATCCAGAATCATGATACACCAGCTTGACAATATCAGTCAATTATTTGGCTGATCCAAAACTCTTTTTAAATATCAAAATCCAGGCCAAATTTCATGATTGGTCTTTTGACATCATGTGATAATGGCTGATATTTGTCTGATTGAAACAGCATCTGCTTTAAATCAGTTCAATTCTGCCCCGGAAGCCCCTTTAATCTTTAGCACTCTTCCTCTATAATGCAGTTAATAATCGTTGATACCGGCCTGGCTGTAATTTTGTGGGTTGTTTGATAACTACCATTTTTTGAAAAATTATGATATTTGAATTTACTCTGTCCTCACTGATCTTGCTGGTAATAATCGCCATCGGGGTCTTCTTTGCCTGCATTATGTGGTTCCGCCGGCCCAGTCCCGGCGCCACTCCATTTTCTCTGTTCATATTAACCATCACCGCCTGGTTATTTTTACGTTTGTTCCAATCAGCCACCGGCATCTGGGAAACCAAAATAATCCTGGCAGAGGTAATGTACCTGTTTTTATCCGGTGGGGTGATTCTGTGGCTGATCTTTGCATCCGAATACTGCGGTTTGAAAACCTGGAGAAGTCCCCGCAACTTGCTTCTCCTGTGCGCGGTGCCGCTGATTTCAATACTGGCTGTGGTTACGCAGCCGTGGCATGGTATCCCCTGGCTCAATGTTTATGCTTCATTTGATGACTCCGGAATTCTGGTGGTCTGGCAGCGGACCATGTTTTATTGGGTTCAGCTGGCATACCTGTGGTCAGTTATCATCGCCGGAATTGTTCTGCTCTGGAAAAATGTGATTCAGCGGCAGGGTGTTTACCGCTGGCAGGTCATGGCTCTGCTGGCCGGGACTTTGATACCAGGATTGGGAATGATTCTTTTCAGCTTCGGCCTGGGATATTTCCGGGGTCTGGATATTCTGCCGGTGGTACTTCTTTTTGGAATTATCATTTATGCTTTGGCCATTTTCCGGTTCCGGTTACTGAATCTGGTGCCGGTTGCCAGAGGCGCTCTGGTAGAAATAATGCCGGATGGAATTCTGGTTCTGAATAAGGGGCAGTCCGTAATGGATATCAACCCCGCGGCTGAGAAGATATTGGGGTATCAAAAAACGAAGATAATGGGTCAAAATATAGTGCGTTTGTGGCCCAGAATAGAGTGTGTCCTGGATGATTTTGAACCTGGTAAACAGATTGAAATTACCACTGAAGACCACCGTTGTCTGGATATCATGATAACGGAATTGTTCGATTCACGCGGGAGGCGTATCGGCCGCTTGCTGGTTTTAAGGGATATCAGTGAGAAGCGGAAAATGGAGAATAAACTGCGTGAAAGCGAAATCAGATACACTACGCTGGTTGAGCAATCTAACGAAGCTGTGTGGATGATACAGGATGGAGTGGTTAAATTTGTCAACCGGACTCTTACAGAAATCACCGGTTTTAGCCGGGAAGAAATCATCGGTAAGCCGTTCTGGCAATTGATATCGGATGAAGACCGGGCCATGGTTGAAGAAAAGCATATCCAGAGAATGGCGGGAAATAATGCCCCTCATATTTATGAAGTGAAGCTAAAATGTAAAAATGGTCACGAATTGGACGTTGAGTTATCAGTTGGTGATATCGGAGAAACCGGAGAAGCCGCCCATATCATCACCGCCCGGGATATCACTGAGCGCAAAGTGACCAGACGTAAGCTGGAGGGGTTGTACCAGGCAGAAAA
>DAOUAU010000219.1:0-3226 GCA_034433195.1 Dehalococcoidales bacterium | reverse complement strand
GATTATTCAGGTCTGTATCATTCCGTTATTCGGAATAGTTATTCCTCTAGTCTGTGGGGCAATTATACCACATGCTGTCAAGGGGTCTGTGGAGCATCTGATGTCAGGTTTTTCTTGGGATAATGATGTTTTTAAAACGGTCGTTCATTGAGTGAAAAACTGACTCTGTGATTTTTTCTCGGAACATGCGATGAGGATAAACCCTGAATGTAACTCAAAGATATTAAAAGCCTCCCGCTTCTTGGTTGAGAGGTTTCTTTTTCCGGAAGAGCGGACAGGCAGGCGCATAACTACCTTTCCCACTCTAATTTGACATTCTTGGCTCCCAGCAGGCAAACCATCGCGATATACAGCAAGTCCAGTTAGAGGTGATTGATTACCCGTCAGTCATATTACAATATCAGTCTTCGGTAGAATGGGATAACCGTTACTCCACCGGCCTTGTTTTAAAACGGTTTACGGATCATGTCATCTTCCGGATTTGGATTTCCAACATGACCGGTCATCCATATAATTTTAAAACTGCGGTACTTTGTCAACCTCAATTGGGTTTTACTTTGTTGAGGAACGTTCTAGTAAATTCCATACTGTCGGGCGCAGTCCACCATCGCCATCAGGTTGGCGATTTTGCTCTCAGCATCGGCAGTTCCCTCTGAAAGGATATAGCCACCGTCTCCGCCGCATTTTTCGATCAGGTTACGGCAATAGGCTGTAACCTCTTCAGGTTTACCGGTCATTAAAAGCGATGCAGGTACATTGCCGGATATGCTGCATTGACGTCCCAGCACTTTTTTTGCCTGGATCATGTCAGTCCTGTCAAACCACCAGTGAACGGCCCCTTTTGGGAACTCATTGACGCTGTCCAGGCGGGAGTTATAGGAGCCTTCGGCGAATAATGAAATAATCAAACCTTCGTTGATGAAAGCATTGATCATCTTCTTGAGGGGCGGCCAATAGAATCTATCAAACTGTTTTTGTGACATCCAGCCGTCAGCCCCTTTATGCAGCGGGAAAGCTACTATCATTCCTTTGGATCGATTGGCCTTTTTTAAAACCGACTTGATCATCAATTTCGCGATAACTTCCATGGCTTCCAGGAGCACTTCGGGATGGCGGTACATATCTTTCATAATGCCCTGGGTGCCTCGCAGTGTATCCCCCAGCACATCAAAAGGCGCCAACCCTAAATTTACTACAGGTGAAGGATACCCGGCTTCCAGACCACGGCGCCCGAAATCCTGGAAGGCCTGATTTCGTTTCTCCAATTCCACACCCACCGCCAACAGCTTGATCAATGCAGTTCGGATGGCCGGGTTTGCCAGTGGCAGCAGGTTCCAGGTTGGAATTTCTATCAGATCGGTTAATGGATCCAGCGTGGAAAAATCAGCCAGCCCTCCAAAAATCCGCGACAGGTAGGTCCGCATCCAAAAATCCGATGGATCGAGGATCAAATCAGCATATTCACTGGCTTTCATATATTCGCCTTCAACGAATTGGAAATTATTGGCGCCGGGGGGTAAACCGTGTCCCGGCCAGGCATACATTACGTAATCCAGCGTGTGCATGGCGTTCCAGGGCGGAATCATTCCCGGATTAGCGAAGGTCTCAAGATCAGCGGCATATCTTGCGTTGAACACGTTATAGGCTTGTGCCGTTTTTTGATAATCCTGCATGCCAACAATATAGTCAACTCCCATCAGGCCCAGAGGCAAGCTCCCAAAATGCAGATCCACCGGCACCCTGTCAGGTTTTTTCAAGTCATACACATCAATCAGGCGGCGGGCTCTCAGGCGGTAGAGCTTTTCGGCCTCAAGACTGTTGAAATTGACTCCCCTGGGATTCAAAAAATAATCAGCCCGCTCTTTTCTTTTTTGTTCGGGTGTCAAGTCGGCTGGCGGGTTAGAGGAGGTCTGTTCCATCCTTTTGTCCTCTTTATTCTCTACATCAAGCTTGTTTTGCCTTCGCTGTAGAATAATTATTCTCGATTTCCCGGTTTGTCTTACATTGGTTTCGTTGCCGTTAATCTGGTCTCTTGCACTCAGCGGCAATTTTGGGGTTGCCCCTGTATTTCGAATCTTGCATCTGGATTTATTTTAAAATTTAGCTTTATCAAAGATCTTCAGGATGTTCCGAGATATTATTTTTGAGCTGATTATCAGCTTTTTGATTATATCATCCTGCTCGTTTTTCAAGCGATATTCCGGACCGATTATTGAGATACAGACCGGTGCACTGTAGTTATGTACCGGAGCTGAAATACAGATACCGCCGGGAATAATCTCGCCGTTAGTAAGGCAATAGCCCTGTTTCCGTATGGCTAATATTTGGGAGATTAAAAGCCTCTTGTCAGTGACTGTGTTATCAGTGATTTTCGTAAGCTTGAGATATTTGAGCGCGATTCCTAACCTTTCGTCACTCAATTGAGAAAGCAGGACTTTAGCGGAGGCGCCGACATAGAGCAGACCGATTTTTTTTGTGACGTTGTCTACCACGCGTATATCCTGCAAACTGGGTATTTCATACAGTGAAATGGTCTGGATACCCAGCATGACATCCAGGGTGACCGTTTCCTTGAAAAACAAAGACAGGTTTTTCATCTCCTGGGCAGCGCAGCGCACCAGAAATTCGTGCACCACGGGAGGATTGATAGAGATTTTCGCAATCAGAGGGCCAAGATAATAGAGGCTCTCAGTTGGATCTTCAGTCACTATTTGCGCGTTTCCCAGTATCTTTAAAACACGGTGCACAGTAGACTTGGCATAACCGCAGTGGCGTGCGATATCCGAAACACTGTTGATATTACTGCTAATACATTCCAGTATCCTGGCTGCCCTGGGAATCGTACCCGCAGCGTCATTTTCACTTATTTGAGTATATGCTTGCACCGCTCTTCTGGTATTCATCAAATCATCTCATTTCCATCTAAAATATTAGTATCTCATCTGATACCTGAACGTCTTCAGCCCGGCATACCGAGCCGGATGAAAATCATATTCACACGCATTTACTTGCGGTCAGACTTCAGGAATTAAACTCAATATATCCTGAACCGGGTATAGTTCCGTTTAACGGAAAACTCCCCTGATCTGTCTGTGAAAGCATTATAACACAGGCTGTCAATAGCACCTGACACCCAAAATCCGCCATCTGATTAGTTTGAATCTTGTTTCAGGGCGCTAATAGAGGTTTTTATTAAGGAGTTGCGCCCACCAAAACCACCTGGATG
>DAOUAU010000218.1:0-4113 GCA_034433195.1 Dehalococcoidales bacterium | reverse complement strand
TATTATTCCATAAGGTGAGTTGCTTTTTGAAGTGCGCCTCTCAAGCTCTTATAATTAAAAGCAATAGAGCCTGCTTTTTTAAACATAAATGTTAAGGAGTTTGGTACGTGGATAAAATGCAAAAAGTAGCCGACCTTATTCATGAGTCACACAAAATTATTGTCTTCACCGGGGCGGGAATCAGCACCGAATCCGGTATTCAGGATTTTCGCAGTCCCGGCGGACTCTGGCAGCAATGGAATCCGGATGAATTGACGTTTGACAAGTTCATGTCCAGCCGGGCTAGCCGCGAGCATTATTGGGGTTTTTCACGAGCCATCTGGCCGACTATGTCCCAGGCGAAGCCTAATATCGGACATTTCTCAATTGCTGAATTATTCAAAATGGGTAAACTGGATTGTGTTGTCACTCAAAATGTGGATGGTTTGCACCAGGCGGCCGGTATACCGGATGAAAAAGTGATTGAGTTGCACGGCACCATCAAGTGGGTCTCTTGCCTCTCCTGCGGCCAGCGCTGGCCTCGTCAGGAGATTGAGGATATGATGACCCGCAGCGGAGAAAAAGCTCCGGAATGCCGTTGCGGCGGATACCTGAAACAAGCCACCATTGCATTTGGTCAATCACTGCCGTTTGAAGCGCTGCAAGCCGCTGAAAACAAATCTTCGACCTGTGATCTGTTTATAGTAGCCGGCTCCTCTCTGGTGGTCTATCCGGCCGCCCAAATGCCGCTGACGGCAAAACGCCGGGGAGCCAAATTGGTCATCATTACCCTCAGTGATACCCCCCATGACAGTTATGCTGATGTCGTGATTAACGAAAAAACCGGAACGGCACTCAATCAGATTACGGAATTGGTAAAAAAGGCCGGTCATGCCCAATAAACGTTCACTTTCAATGTCAGGTCTGCTGCTTGGACTGCTTCTGGCGTTGATCATCGGCGGTTGCGCCGGACAATCAAATAACAGCGGGTCGGGTTTTGAATCAGCCTATCGCCGGGATATCCAGCCTTACAGGTTCAATTTTGTCTCCTGGGAGCGGGATACCTTCATGGGAATGTTGAAAAACAAACTTTCCGGAAAAGCCGCTCAATCCGATGACAATAGCCAGGTGGTCTTGAACTATTTCCAGACTATCTCCAAAGCAGAACAACTGGATAACCAATCACGGCAAGCCCGGGCCACAGACCGTGGGAACACCCTCCCGGATCTTGAAAGACAGAGAGCTGCGCTTCGAAGCCAGTTGGATGCGCATAAACACCTTATTGAAAAGATACTCTCACAGCAAATCAGCCTGGAGCTGGCCGAATCCGGCATATATAATCCGGTTTCCAACAACTGGCTTAAAATTACCTTTCCGCCGCTCTCTTTTAAATTGGAATCATCACTCAGCGTACTGGTGGTGTCTCCCCGTCACAAAATTGAACGGATGAGAGAAACCATCATCCGTCCGGATATCACTTCCGCGGAAATCGATCGTTTAGAGGCATCTATAGAGCGCAATGATGTCTCGGCCCTGGTAATTCCTTTAGGCGGTTTGGGTGCCACCTATCCCAGTTATGTGATTGAGTCATCGGACTTGAAGTATAGTTTGGCAGTTATAGCCGAGGAATGGCTGCATCAATACATGGCCTTCCGTCCATTGGGTTTCCGTTACGTTTTGGAGTTAACCGGAATCATTAACGATCCGCACATTGCCGCTCTGAATGAGACCGTAGTGGGGATTGCTGCCCAGGAGATTGGTGAACTGGTTTACCAGCGTTATTACGCCGCGTATTATCCGGCCGGAGAGCCTCCGGCGGAGAGCTCCGGGACGCCGGTTTTTGATTTCAACTCCACCATGCGCGAGATACGCCTGAATGTGGATGCCTGGCTGGCAGCCGGGCAAGTTGAAAAAGCTGAGAACTACATGGAGCAGCAGCGGCAAGCGCTGGTCAGCCGCGGTTATTACATCCGTAAATTGAATCAGGCCTATTTTGCTTTTCACGGCTCTTACGCTTATCAGGGAACATCGGTAGACCCTATGGGCGAACAGGTAAAACAATTGAGAAACAACAGCTCTTCATTGCAGCAATACATTGAAACTGCTTCCGGTATCACCAGCCGGAAATCACTTCAAAATCTTTTAACCCGCCATCAGGTCAATAATCCCGGGGCAATTCCGTAGATACCGGTCCACGCCTCCGAAAAATTGTCACCAGATACCCCGCTCGTTCAACAGCCTTGATCTCATCGCCTTATATAATGCCTGATGCATACCCTCCGGACAAATTTACAACTCAAAATCTGAAACCAACACAATCCGCCAAATTCTAAAATACAACCCCACCTGCAATTCATCCGGAGTGATCACATATTGTCTTTCAGAGAACAGCCCGGGCTGTAAAACCCATTATTCAGAGATCTCATCCAAACCGGCATCATCCTAACCGACTATTGCCATGAAGGGCGGTTGTTCCTATAATAAACTAATAGACTAAAAGACCAGTGAGGTAAACCATGGACTTGAGAACTGCTATTGTAATCGTTTCAATAGTTGTAGCGGTGGCGGTGGCCATGCTGTTGGGCGATTATATCGGCTACAAATTCGGCCGTATGAAACTGGCCACCTATACTTTGTTCTTCGTTTTAGGATTGATTGTTTTGTTCGCGATTTATGCCGCGGTCAAATTATTGCTGCTTGATGCTTGATCAGATTTGAAATACACTGATGATCGATGGTAGGATGGAACTATTGGTTCAGGAGAGTTGTCTTTAATGTCAAATTGGCAGATTACCGCCAGGACCATCTTCTGTGAAGCGGTGGATGATGAAGTGACCGTGATGGTGTATAAAGATGCCAGCGTCCGCTGTACCGGATGTAACAAATACACCAAGCCGAATGAGATTACACGTGATCTGGTCAAACAAAAAACCGGACTCTTGAAACGGATGATTCGCTGTGAGGGTGAAAGTTGTCAGCGCGTCACCGGCTATAAGACCGCTATTTTAGCTGAAGAAACAGGACGATAAATGTCAAAAACCCGCGCACTGGAGCCGCCAGATTCAATAACCAAAGAAAATAAAAAGACCGTCATCCGGATCGAAAATCTTTTTCTGTCCTTTGGCGGTGTAAAAGCCTTGACCGATATCAGCATCGATATCAAGGCTGGGGAGATTCTGGCCATCATCGGTCCCAACGGGGCCGGCAAGACCTGCATTTTAAACTGCATCAACGGTTTCTACAAACCCCAAAAAGGTGAAATCTATTACCAAGACCAACCTATTACCCGCATCCGCCCGGACCGGGCGGCCAAAATGGGTTTGGCGCGCACCTTTCAGAATATTGAATTATATACTGGTTTGAGCACGCTGGATAACATTATGGCGGCCCGCCATGTAATGATGAAACAGAATTTCCTGACCGGCGCGCTGTATTTTGGTCCGGCTCACAAGGAAGAGATCCAACACCGTAAAGTGGTTGAAGATATCATCGATTTTCTGGAGATTGAGCCCATTCGCAAGACTACTGTCGGTTCTTTGCCTTACGGCATGCGCAAAAGAGTGGAGCTGGGGCGGGCGCTGGCCCTTGAACCCAAAGTGCTGCTGTTGGATGAGCCTATGGCCGGCATGAACCTGGAAGAAAAAGAGGATATCGCTCGCTTCATCATAGATATTTTTGAGGGCCAGGGTTCCACCTATCCTGAGACGCCTGTCTTGCGTGACGGCGTCAATTGCATCATCCTGGTGGAACACGACATGGGCGTGGTGATGGACATCGCTGACCGCATCATCGTGCTCAACTTCGGCAAAAAGATCGCCGAAGGCACACCACAGGAAATCCGCAATAACCCGGAAGTGATTGCCGCCTATCTGGGCGCAGAAAAATAACCCGGGGCCTGCTATGCTGAAAGAACCAACTCCTGCCAGCCGAAGCTATCTGTAACTGGTAAAATTACATCAAATAAGGCCTGGCTTTGCAAGGCCAGGCCTTATCTGGTATTAATGAATTCACTGATTGGCGGTTATTTAATACCCATCCATTCCTTGGAAACGGTGACGCAGGCTACCGCATCCGGTCTGTAAGCATCCGCGCCGGTGTATTTGCGCACTTCTTCATCAATCTGACCGCCGCCGA
>DAOUAU010000217.1:0-4010 GCA_034433195.1 Dehalococcoidales bacterium | reverse complement strand
ATGTGATTGTGTGCCGCAGTGATTACCCGATAGCGGACAATCTAAGCGCCAAGATTTCACTCTTTTGCGATGTTGTAAAAGAAGCGGTCATTCCTATGCCAACGGTGGACAGTATCTATTTTGTCCCTTTGGTGCTGGAAGAACACGGCTTAGGTCAACTTATTATGGACAGGCTGAGTCTAACCAATCAAAAACCTGACCTGAAACAATGGACAGAATTGGTGCATAAACTGAAAACTCCCCGTTCACCTGTCAATATTGCACTGGTCGGCAAATATGTTGAATTGCATGATTCCTACTTCTCAGTCAGAGAAGCTTTGCATCATGCTGCTTTGCAATTCAATTGGGATATCAACTTACTCTGGATACCTTCTGAATCTTTGGAGAAAGGCGAAGCCGATTCGCTTTTGCGTTCAGTGCAAGGCATCGTGATGCCGGGCGGATTCGGGGTTCGGGGAATTGAAGGAATGATCAAAGCGGTCTCATATGCCCGTGAACATAATGTGCCCTATTTGGGGCTCTGTCTGGGCATGCAGGTGATGGTGATCGAATTCGCCAGACACGTCTTTAAAACCCAGGAACCTAATTCAACTGAATTCAATCCGGCCACCAGATATCCGGTGATTGATTTCTTGCCCGAACAGCGCACCATGCAGAACATGGGCGGCACGATGCGGCTGGGCAACTACGATTGCCATCTGGTATCCGGCACCAAAGCCGCGGAAGCTTACCGTCAGGACGTGATTGTGGAAAGACACCGTCATCGTTATGAATTTAATAATGATTATCGGGATATATTGGCCCAGGCCGGACTGGTTTACAGCGGATTATCCCCTGATAAAAACCTGGTGGAAGTTTGTGAACTGGCCGGACACCCATGGATGTTAGGCTCCCAGTTCCATCCTGAATTCAATTCCCGGCCGTTACGGCCGCATCCTTTGTTCATGGGCTTTATTAAAGCTGCCGGCAGCACTTTACGCGAAGGGGCTCAGCCTTCGTTGCCCCTTCCATAAATTGAAATCATACTTTTTGTCAAGTTCAGTGTGTACCTTGTGAGGCAGGGATATCCGTCCTCGCTCCCGGGTGCTTCTTTCTTTTTTCCCGGCATCAGTGAGGATTCTATCTCATCAGGTAAGCAGATAGGGTATTAAATATTTTGTAGAGAGAGTAATCAAATGGTACAAAGCGATTTGACTCCAGAGACAACTAATCCGGTTCCGGAAACCAGGAGCGAGGTTAAAATGAATATTTCGGACCTGGAGAGTAAAACCCGTGATGAGCTGATTGATTTAGCCCGTCAGATGGGAATGAGCAGCTACACCGGTCTGAAGAAGCAAGATCTGGTGATGCGTTTGCTCCAGGCTCATACCGAAAACTCCGGCAATATCTTCTGCAGCGGCATTCTGGAATCAATGCCTGATGGATATGGTTTCCTGCGTCAGAGCAGCCTTTTGCCCAGCTTGACGGATGTCTACATCTCTCAATCGCAGATTAGACGCTTCGGGTTGCGGACCGGAGATATGGTTATCGGTCAGGGCCGGCCGCCCAAGAATGGTGAAAAATATATGAGTCTACTGAGAGTCGAAGCCATCAATGACATGGATCCCGAACTGGCCAAACAAAGACCCACCTTCGGTTCACTAACCCCTACCTTTCCGGATAAACTAATTAATTTGGAAGTATCCGGCAGCAGCGATCTTTCCACCCGGCTGGTAAACCTGGTAGCCCCCATCGGGCGCGGTCAGCGCGGTTTGATTGTGTCTCCTCCCAAAGCCGGCAAAACCTTGATTTTAAAAGCTATTGCCAACGCTATTACGAATAATTATAACGATATACATGTCATGGTCTGTTTGATCGGCGAGCGTCCGGAAGAGGTGACTGATATGAAGCGCAATGTTAAAGGCGATGTTATCAGCGCCACTTTCGATGAGCCGGCTGAAAACCAGACCGGGGTAGCTGAACTGGCACTGGAAAGAGCCAAACGCCTGGTCGAAAGCGGCAAAGATGTGGTTATCCTGCTGGATGGCATCACCCGTTTAACCCGCGCTTATAACCTGGCTATGCCGCCCAGCGGCCGCACCCTTTCCGGCGGTATCGATCCGGCTGCGCTGTATCCGCCCAAACGCTTCATCGGCGCCGCCCGCAATACGGAAGAAGGCGGCAGCCTGACCATCATCGCCACCTGTTTGGTGGATACCAACAGCCGCATGGACGAATTGATATATGAAGAGTTTAAAGGTACCGGCAATATGGAACTGGTGCTGGACCGCAGATTAGCTGAAGTACGCATCTTCCCGGCCATAGATATCCAGCGCAGTGGTACCCGCCGTGAGGAATTGCTGTTAGATGAATCCACTGTTCAGAAAGTCTGGCTGCTGCGCCGCATGGTGGCCATGATTTCGGCTGACTCCAATAAATACTCCGAGGCTACCGAAAGAGTGATAGACCGATTACGCCGCACCAAGACCAATGCCGATTTCCTGGCTACACTGACCAGGGAAATCTAGTTTACTGATTTATTGAACACCCCCTCCAGTCTCTCAGGAAGGGGTGTTCTTTTTATTGGTGCTGTGGCACGGTCGTGTTATCATTTTCTTACGGCCAACTTCAAAGTTCTGACATCTCACCTGAATCATTATCCACAAATCGCTGCCAATAACCAGGGTCACTCACCAACTTCGTTCCCACTGATTTTTCAGGATGACTCGTCTTTAACTCCTTTTTCGAAAATCCCTGGGCTTTAACCGTTGAAGCGCTAACTTTCCCGCTTTTTGACCGTTCTAATATCAGGGGAAGACATCAAAACCTACGATACATTGAAATAAATATACTGAATGGATGAGTTCATTTTGAAATATCAGGTTGAATTTATGCTATTATTGTATTTGAAGCGGATGAGCTTTCAATTATGAAGAAATAAATATGCAAAAGAGGGCTTGTTCAATGAAAGTGAAAATAGTTTCCACAGTCATATCCCTGGTCATGATCTTGTCTGTCTTTGCTATGACCATTCCGGTTACCCCGGTATCCGCGGGCGCGATAACCATAAATCCAGCAACCGGAACAGTCGGCAGCATCACTACTATCACCGCCACTGCCCTGGGAGCAGCCACACAGGCAACCATTACCTATGATGGAATCGCCATCGCCTCAAATGTGCCTATCGCCGGCGGCACATTTACGCGGAGTCTGGCCATACCCATATCAGCTAAAGGCGCGCATACCATCACTGTAACCACTGACCTTCCCGAAACCATTTCCGGATCTTTTACTGTGATTCCCAGCATAACATTGGGAAACACGGCAGGCCCGGTCGGGTCTCAAGTAATGATCAGCGGCACCGGATACACCGCTAATGTGCTTTTTGCCGTGACTTTTGGAGTCACAGCACTTAGCGCCACCACCGGCTACGCCAGTTCGACCGGCTCCTTCAGCGGGCAGTTTACAGTGCCCGATTATCCGGCAGGTTTATACAACGTGACCGGTGCAACACTGTTTGAAAATTCCAGCACCACCTTTGCGGTTACCTCTAATATGAATCTCAGCAGCACCAGCGGAAATGTCGGCAGCCTGGTGACCTTGACCGGTAAAGGCTTCATGGCTTCCGGTTTAACTTATATCTACTTTAATGACGCCTTGCTGATTAACAGCAACACTACCACAAGCGGCAGTATTGACTCGGTAGGAATTACCATTCCTGAATCCGTGGCGGGAAATCATATCATAAGAATACTTGATACTCAAGGAAACACTAATAACGCTGTGTTCACCATCAACCCGCGAATCACGGTCTCACCGGCCAGCCTGGCCCCGGGGGATCAATTCAGTTTTTCGGGTACGGGGTTTTCGGCCCTGTCCCCCATCACTGTGACTTTAAATACAACCCCGGTCAGCGTTATAACCAGTACAAATTCCAAAGGTACGATCACCAACACGGTCGTTAAATTGCCAGTCATTCCGGCCGGCACCCACACGTTGACTGTTTCAGACGCTGCCGGAAAAACCGCCAC
>DAOUAU010000216.1:0-3360 GCA_034433195.1 Dehalococcoidales bacterium | reverse complement strand
GGTCAATAATGCCGGCATAACCCGTGACGGATTGCTGGCACGCCTTTCGGATGAAGCCTGGGATGCCGTTATTAACGTCAATTTGCGCGGAGCCTTTCTGTGCACCAAATATGTCCTGCGGTCAATGATGAATCAGCCGTGGGGTCGGATTATTAACATCACCTCTCTGGCCGGAATATCCGGCAACCTTGGACAGGCCAACTACTCCGCCAGCAAAGGTGGATTGATAGCTTTTACCAAAGCCACGGCGCGTGAAGTGGGATCCAGGAACATCACCGTGAACGCGATTGCGCCAGGGTTTTTTGTGACTGATATGACGGATAAACTGCCATCTGCTGCCAGAGAAATGATTCTGTCCCGCATTCCTCTCAAACGCTATGGCCAGCCGCAGGAACTGGCCGAATTAGCCGCTTTTCTGGCCAGTGAAAAATCCGGTTATATCACTGCCCAGGTCATCTGCATCGATGGCGGCGTGATGTAAGCCGCTGTTTCGGACAGACGCATCAGTATTTATATGCGCCAGGAACTGCGGACAGCACCAGCTACATGCTCCCCACTAATAAATAATAATCATGAATTTGAAAAAGGAACAGCCGTGACTTTCTTTAAGGGAGAGCCCTTCCTGGTTGGCTTAACTACCGGCTGCAGAAGGGACTGCCGGCGAATCACTCTTTTGGTTTGGTATAAACGGTGATATACTGAACTCCAAGTTGATATTATATCCGGACGAATTGCGGTGGACGGTCCATAAATGAAATAAAATATAGGTTGAATAGTATTTTACCCGGTTCAACTGGTGAGCAGTCAGATTGAAAACAAGCTGGGGATGGTACCCGGTTTCAGGCTCAGTCAGCCAGGATAGGTTTTTCAAGAGTTTTTATTGTTGACAGAAATGACCGTGCCGGAGAATGTTGATATCCTTGCCTTATGACTGAATCCGCGGCAAAATTACCGCCCGCAGGATTTGATTTGGCAAGATAGAGGAGAAAGAAATGACTAAAATCAGCCTGGTTTATACCCTTGACCGCAGCCATGGCACTACCAGAGCTATCGAACTGCTGAATTACAACCCGGTAAAAGGCAAGGCAGTTACACTAAAGCCCAATTTCAATACTGCTGACCCGGCTCCCGGTTCCACGGATGTTGCAACCCTGCGGGCTTTAATTACAGCGCTCAGAAAAATGGGAGCCTCCAAAATCACTCTGGCTGAGCGCAGCGGTCCGGGCCCTACCACTCGTCAGAATATGGAAACCAAAGGTATTTTCAATTTGGCTCAAGAAACAGGGTTTGAAATTGTGATACTGGATGAAATGGGACCGGAAGGATGGGCGACGATCATACCGAAAGACAGCCATTGGCCCAACGGCTTCCAGTTTCCACGCATTTTTGTGGAAGCTGAGTCAATAGTAGAAACTGGCTGTCTCAAAACTCACCAGTTCGGCGGCCATTTTACCCTGTCCTTGAAACTGGCGGTGGGTATGCTGCCGGGCGGCTTCGGGAAGGAAGGCGCTCCGGCCTTGATGGGACAGTTGCACCGGTCTCCTCACCAGCGTCAAATGATCGCTGAAATCAATACCGCCTTCAAGCCGGACCTGATAGTGATGGATGGAGTAGAGGCTTTTGTGGACGGCGGTCCGCATCAAGGAACCCGCAAAAAGGCTGGAATAATGCTTGCAGGTAATGATCGTATCGCTATTGATGCTGTTGGTGTGGCCGTTTTACGTATGCTGGGAACTACCCCTGAGGTCACCAGAGGACGGATATTTGAGCAGGAACAAATTGCCCGGGCGGCTGAATTGGGGCTGGGTGTAACGTCAGCTGACCAAATTCAGCTGGTGACGGGAGATTCTGAAAGCCAGAAGATGGCTGAAAAAATTGGAGAAATCCTGGAAAAGGGGTAGGCGGCAACACCGGCTGCGAAACCCGGTTTGAGGCCGGTTGACGCATTGGACCAAAAAGACTGAACGGCAGATGTTCCTGGCAGGATGCCACCCTGCCGTTAAAGTTTGGCTCTTACCAGATAGGAAAAAATAAAAAAATAAGCCTGTAAACCGCGGAATCCGAAGTTGGCTTCAGTCAGGTATCATATCAAAATACTTGCTCTTGTTTTGAAAGCGATTTTAAAGGGTCTTTATGCGGGGAAATCCCGTATGGTTCCATTATAACAGCTGAGATCTCTGCCCAACTATTACCCAGACTCCGTTTGTTCTTTGGCTGGGGCCATACAGTCAGGCTTAAATGGATTGTTTTTACTCGATAGTATTCCCAAATGGCAGGACTACACCAAAAAACATGGTGTTTCCATCGTTGATCTTATTAACCGGTGCGTCCTGAACTCTGGGGAGATGCCAGCGTCTCACATAATAAAGGTGACTTCGCTGGCCATCACATCTTTTTTCAGCGAAGTCACCTTAAATTTCATGTTCCAGCTTTTTCATCTATACTTCTGGTGAATACTGGTTGAAAAAAGGAGAGCACCTTACAGGACGCTCCTCGAATATTTTTTACTTCAGCTCAGCCAGCACTGCTTCATCCAGCGGAAAACTGTTAGCCTCAGCAGGAAATGCACCGGATTTAACATCACTATTGTATTCCAGCACCGCTTTCTGGATCAGTTCAGCCAGCTTAACATATTGTTTAGCATGTTTAGGCACAAAACCGGAGGTCAGACCGAGCACATCATGCACTACCTGGACCTGACCATCACAGCCTGAACCGGCTCCGATACCGATGGTAGGAATACTGATTTTTTTAGTAATCAGAGCTGCCAGGGGCGCCGGAACAGTCTCCATCACTACCGCGAAAGCGCCGGCCTGGTCCAGGGAAATGGCATCGTCTAAAAGTCTTTTTGCGGCTTCCGCGGTTTTGCCCTGGATTTTCATGCCACCCAACTGATTGATCGATTGAGGCGTCAGGCCGATGTGTCCCATCACCGGAATGCCGCAATCCACGATTCTTTTAACTGTCTCCGCCACAGTTACCCCGCCTTCCAGTTTCACGGATTGAGCGCCGCCTTCCTGCATGAAGCGGGCGGCATTGCGCAGTGCGTCTTCGACGCTGATAGTATAAGTCATGAAAGGCATATCACCCACTACCAGAGCGCTTTTAGCGGCCCGGGTGACGGCTTTGGTATGGTGCAGCATCTCTTCAATGGTGACGGAGACGGTAGTTTCATAGCCAAGGACAACATTACCCAGGCTGTCTCCAACCAGGATAAGCGGTATACCGGCTTCATCGATGATTTTGGCCGTCAAAAAGTCATATGCCGTCAGCATGGCGAACTTCTCGCCCTTTCGCTTCATCTCTTTGAGTTGGCCGATCCGTACTCGCATCTTAATTCCCTCTCAAAAGGTTGAGGGC
>DAOUAU010000215.1:0-20872 GCA_034433195.1 Dehalococcoidales bacterium | reverse complement strand
AAAAGTGAATCAGCTCATCCGCCAGGAACTTAGCAACTTATTGTTGCGGGAGACCAAAGACCCGCGGTTGAACGGCTATATTTCCATTAACAGCGTGGCCACTTCGCCAGACTTGCGACATGCAAAAGTGCTGGTCAGCTGCGTGTGTGATGCAGAACGTAAAAAGGAAATTCTGGAGGCTTTATACAGCGCCTCCGGTTTTTTCCGCAGCGAAATGGGCAAGGTCTTTAAGATCCGGCGTGTTCCTGAATTACATTTCAATTGGGACAACTCGATTGAGCGCGGCTCAGACCTGCTGTCCTACATGGATAAAGTACTCATGGATGATAAACCCAAAGCTGATTAAGTTGACACGCCCATCCGGCCGGACTGCTTCCAGCTGCGAAGACTCAGGAACGTGCCTGGCTACCCCTTTTTATCCGCCGGCGGTTGAGGCAGTTTTTAATCCTTGAGTTTGAAGTTTTTATTGGGCAAATAGCTGGTTTGGAACCTGACGATATGGATGGAATCCTGAATATCAATAAACCCCCGGAGATGACATCCTTCGCGGTAGTGGCCCGCGTTAAGCGTATAACCCATGAGAAACACACCGGACACGCCGGAACACTGGATCCTCTGGCCACAGGCGTCCTCCCCATCTGTTTGGGCCAGGCCACCCGCGTCATCGAATATCTCTTTGATGAGACTAAAACCTATCGGGCTGAAATCAAGCTGGGCTTAACCACTGATTCATATGACGCAGCCGGGAAAATCCTCCGGCATTGTGATCCCTCTCACATCAATCTTGAGGCAGTTGAGGCGGTATTGCCCAGATTCAGGGGATTGATTTCCCAGGTGCCGCCTATGTTCAGCGCGCTTAAACATCACGGCCAACCGCTTTACAAATTGGCCAGGGCGGGGCTGGAGGTTGAGCGCGCCCCCCGTCCCGCTGACATTTATAAGCTGGAGATCAGCGGCTGGCAAAATCCGCTGTTTACTCTGGACATTGAGTGCAGTAAAGGCACTTATATCCGGTCTCTGGCACATGATATCGGCCAGTCCCTGGGATGCGGCGCCATCATGCAAAACCTGGTACGTCTGAGAGTGGGGAACTTCACACTGGAAGAAGCCTTGACACTGGAGCAACTGGAACAGGCTTTCAAATCCGGAAACGGAGAAAAAAACCTCTATCCGGCCGATTTCCCTTTAAGCTCATTCCCCGCCATCATAGTTGATCATCAGCAGCAGTGTTCGCTGGTCCATGGCAATCCGCTCTCTGCCGGATCTGCCGGCTGGCCTGCTGGTGTTAAAACCGTCCGTATCTACAATCAAACCGGAGATTTCATCGGCATGGCCAAATACCAGTCCGGACCTCACCAATGGCAACCTGCCAAAATTTTCCTTAAAAATTGCTGCCAGCCATCCGTGGTGTCAGATACCCAAATCGCGCTTGAATGAACCATCACGCCTGCGCTTCATCCCCTCTGTTAGCTGATAACTCAAGATTTCCTGCTCAAAGCCTCCGGCTGCCCGCCTTGCCTCACCACTGCCCTTTATGTTATCCTCAATGCATATGATATTTGATTTTCATACCCATAGCTCCTTGAGCGATGGCGAACTTTCCCCCATGGAGATGCTGCGCCGGGCGGCGGTGGCAGGTTATACCGCCATAGCATTGACTGACCATGCTTCAACGGGTGATATGCAGTGTATCGTACCTGAGATTGTACAGGTCTGTGAAATGGCCCGCAAGCACTGGAAAATTACCGCCATTCCCGGAATCGAGTTGACCCATTGCCCGGCTAAATCCATTGCCGGACTTGCTAGAACCGCTAAAGAACTGGGAGCCTGGATTGTAGTAGTGCACGGCGAAACTATTGTCGAACCGGTTGAAAAAGGCACCAATCTGGCGGCCGTTAAAAGCCCGCATGTGGATGTTCTGGCCCATCCTGGTTTTCTGACTGATGAAGAAGCTGCGTTAGCCTCCAAAAACGGTGTGTATATTGAGATTACCACCCGCAAGGGGCATTCCCTGACCAATGGTTATGTTGCCAAAACCGCCCTCAAGGCCGGCGCAGCCATGCTTTTAGATTCAGATGCTCATGCTGACAGTGACCTGCTGACCGAAGCTTTTGCCAGGGCGGTACTGAAGGGCTCAGGGCTGGATGAAAAACTCATTCCGGAGATTATGCTAAAAAATCCGCAAACGCTGGCGGATAAGCTGTTAAAACTATATGCGGCCAAATAGCTCTTAAAACTGATGCCGCCGCTTTTTCTCAGCCATCACCCGCAGTTCTCACCCTTACCGGAAATTGTTTCACTTTGTGAGGCCAATTCATTTGGCATAGAGCTGTCCGCTTTTTCAGATATTGATATTGTTGCTGACGCCACCCAACTTGATTATTACCGCTACCACCTCCTGAATATCCAACAGCGTTCTATTCACGGGCCTTATCTGGATTTGTATCCCGGTGCCTCGGATCACACCACTCGAAAATTAACACTGGCTTGCTTCGAGCGGGTTTATCAGATCGCCATCAATCTCGACATCCGGCACCTCCTGTTTCACCATAATTATGATCCCTCCGCCGGTACTCCGGCCCAGTGGCTGGAATATTCCTGTGAATTCTGGCAAACATACTTGACCGGCAAGTCCACGGATATCCACATCCATCTGGAAAACGTGATGGACACCAATCCACAATTGATCGCTGCGGTGGTGCAGCGGGTGGCCCGGCCCAATCTGGATGTAGCGTTGGACATCGGTCATGTGCACGCTTATTCCAACGTGTCTTTATCCGCATGGATTACCCAATTGGGCAATTTAACCGGCTACGTCCATCTGCATGATAATCATGGGCGTGAGGATGACCACCTGGCTTTGGGATGCGGTTCTATTAATTTGATTGATACGCTGAATGCGCTCAGTAAACATGCCCCCGAGGCCATCTGGTCAATCGAATCCGGAGGCAGGAAGATGCACCACTCTATTCAGTGGTTGAGAGAAAATGGTTACACCGACCGCAGAGTGTTCCCATAGTCCGTCAGCAAAAAAGAGCCCTGTTTCGGTCAGCAGGGCTCTTTTGACGCCAGTTCAGCCGGAATTATTCCCAGGTGGCCAGGGCGGCTACACTGTCACCTTCATCCATACGCATGATCATCACGCCCTGAGTATTGCGTCCCAGGTTGGGGATGCCGCCGCCGTCCTCATCTTTCAGAGGTGTTGAGATCACCATACCCTCTTTGGAAATCAGCATTAATTGCTGAGTCTGGCTGACCAGCTTGGCATCCGCCACTTTGCCGGTCTTGTCAGTCACTTTAAGGGTCTTGATACCCACGCCACCGCGGGTCTGGGTCTTGTATTCTTCTATCTCAGTCAATTTGCCGTAACCGTTCCTGGTCACTACCAGCAGGAAAGTATTGGGTATCACTACGGACATGCTGGCCAGTTTATCCTCTCCATCCAGTTTGATGCCGCGGACTCCACCGCTGGTGCGTGAACTGGCACGCAGTGACTTGACGTTGAAGCGGATGGATTGGCCTTCTTCCGTGATCAGAACTACATCATCATTATCAGTGGCTAATCCGGCCGCCACCAATTCATCGCCCGGTTCCAGGTTCATAGCTATGATGCCGCTGCTGCGGATGGCATCAAAAAACTCCAGAGAGGACTTCTTAATCTCACCCTTTGAGGTTGCCATCAGCAGGAAGGAGTCCGGTTTGAAGTCAGTCACGCCTACCACGGCAGTCACCCTCTCACCCTCGGTGATAGGGAAGAGGTTGACAATAGCCAGGCCTTTGGCCGTGCGGGAAGCGTCAGCCGGGATTTCATGGGTTTTCAGACTGAAAACCTTGCCCAGATTGGTGAAGAAAAAGAGCGTATCGTGAGTATCCGCCACTACCAGAAATTTGACCGCATCAGCCTCACGGATACCCATCCCCTTGACACCCTTGCCGCGCCGGTGTTGGGAGCGGTAGGTGATGACCGGAATGCGCTTGATAAACATCCGTCCGCTGAAGGTTACCACCACTCTCTCATGCGGCACTTCTTCGATGAAAAAATCCATTACGGACTGTTCACTGATCTCGGTACGGCGGGCATCACCGTATTTGGTTTTTAACTGAGCAATTTCATCCTTGACCAGGAAAAGAATTTTCTTTTTATTGGCCAGCAAATCTTCCAGATAGGCCATCGTCTTGAGAACGGATTCGTATTCTTCCAGTATCTTATGGCGTTCCAGATTAGCCAGTCTGCGCAACTGCATATCCAGGATGGCCTGGGACTGTTTTTCCGAAAGGCTGAAGCCGGACATCAAATTTTTCCGGGCAATTTCCACGTTTTCCGAATCACGGATAGTTTTAATCACAGCATCGATCTGATCCAGAGCAATTTTCAAACCTTCCAAAATATGGGCACGGGCTTTGGTCACCGAAAGCTCAAATTTGGAACGGCGGGTAATCACCTCCTGGCGGAAGCGGATATAGTATTCCAGCGCTTCTTTCAGGCTGATAACGCGGGGTTGTCCATCCACCAGCGCCAGCATATTGATAAAGAAGGAAGATTGCATGGCGGTATATTTATACAACTGATTCAGGACCTGCGGCGGCTGAGCTTCACGTTTGAGCTCAATCACAATGCGCATTCCCTGACGGTCGGACTCATCCCGAATCTCACTGATTCCCGTGATTTTTTTATCTTTCATCAGGTTGGCGATACGCTCTACCATGGCCGCCTTATTGACCTGATAAGGGATTTCAGTAACAATGATCTGACGGCGGCCCATACCACCTGGAATATCTGATATATGCACTTTAGCCCGCACCACCACCCGGCCGTGACCGGTGGCATAGGCGCTGCGGATGCCGTCTTTGCCCAAAATGATACCCGCTGTGGGAAAATCCGGACCTTTAATGAAATTCATGATTTCATCCACGCTGGCTTCCGGGTTATCGATCAGCAGTGTAATGGCATCACTGACTTCATTCAAATTATGCGGCGGGATATTAGTAGCCATACCTACGGCAATGCCCGAACTGCCGTTAACCAGCAGATTGGGTAACAAAGCCGGCAGGACAGACGGCTCTCTCAAGCTGTCATCAAAATTGGGGATAAAATCAACGGTATCCTTATCCAGGTCCACCAGCATCATTTCGGCTATCGCCGAAAGGCGGGCTTCAGTATAACGCATGGCGGCCGGCGGATCATTATCCACACTGCCGAAGTTGCCTTGCCCATCTACCAGCGGATAACGCATGGCAAAATTTTGGGCCAGGCGCACCATGGCATCATAGACTGAAGAATCTCCATGCGGATGATATTTGCCCAGTACATCACCCACGATACGGGCGCTTTTCTTATGCGCCGTGTTGTAATGCAGGCTCATATCCTGCATCGAATAGAGAATGCGGCGATGTACCGGTTTCAAACCGTCCCGCACATCCGGCAAGGCCCGGGATACAATCACGCTCATGGCGTAATCCAGGTAAGAGCTTTTCAGTTCATCTTCAATATTTACTGCACGGGTTGCCCCAAATACCATTTATTGCTATGCCTCCTGTTCCCACTCTTTCTCATCTTCCCCCTCATCCACCACTTCTTCAGCCAGTTCAATGTCTTCACCCATGATAGCCATTTCTTCACTCACCAATTCATCACCGAAATCAGTCCGGAAAGTGCGGTCACTGGCAAAGGGTTGAATCTCCTCCAGCTTTCGGCCCGGGAAAGAAACCTGGTCCATCTGGTTAGGATCCTGATATGTCTCCCGGATGATAATTGAGATCGAATTTTCGTTTGGCGCGATCACGGCGGCCGTGTATTTGTTGCCGCCTTTCATTAATTTCATTAAACGCAGGCCAATTTTGGCGGGCACCAGACCTAAATATTCGCCGCGTACGTTTTGCACTGCCAAACTGGACACCTGGGGTTTCAAAATTACCTTGTCACCGGCCATCAGCATGGCCAATTTTTCAGCGGTTGTAATTTGATAAAGGTTAACCACTCCGGCTTTCCCGATCTCCTCTATAAACAGGTTCGGTTCGGCTTTATCGGTATTGCTCTTGGGCGCAGCGGCATGAGCGCCCAGTCTTGCTATTCGTTCCAGATTCTTCCTGGCAATAGTATTATACTGGTCTAACTGCAAGGCTTTTTCATAGGCCACTTTGGCATTGGCGTATTGACCCATTTCCATATAGCCTTTTCCCAGGCGGTTATACGCATCCACATCATTCGGGAAATGCCCAATGATGTTCAGGTTTGATTCAATGGATTCTTCCCACCGCCCTTCCATCGCCAAAGCGATAGCCTGTTTGCTGGTCTGACGTTTTAACTTGCCCGTTTTATCTTCTTGAAATGTCATTTCATAATACTCCGTTCTCTATAGAATTCGGTTAATCAGATAATAGTTTAAGCAAAGAATGACCGGGTCATTTGTGTTCACTGGCAAATTGCCCTTCTGTTATACCCTATCTGATTCCTGGAATTTTTTTATTGAAATATCGAAATTTAGAACTATTTTCCAAACTCTTCATTTGATCCTGGTTATTTTATTTTTTACACCGGCTGCGAAAGACGCTACAATTGAATTATGTAAACAGGTTTAACAACGCACACCGACAATGAATCATGATACCATAATTCCTCATTTTATGCACTTTTTGAAGCTGATTTGTGGCAGTCTGAAAACCGTGGAAATAAGCCGGATGGTTGATGATCGCGTAATGCGTGAAGGCATCTGCGGAGCTGCGGTTTTCACCCGCAACTCCGATAGTCAGCATGAACCAGCCTGGAGCGGATTATCTCCTTTCAAACAATCCCACTGTGGAAAGACCGCCGGCACCGCAAGTGCCAACCATGCCGTAACGTATCTGGCGTTTATTCATCTCATGCACCAGAGCGGTAACCCGCATGGCCAGTGTGGCACCCAGGGGATGTCCGAGTGAAATACCGGAACCATTGACATTGATGCGGTCGTAACGGTTTTCAGCTATCCCCAATGACTTGATATTGAAAAGACATTGCGAGGCGAAGGCTTCCTGGATTTCAAAAAGGTCTATGTCATCAACCGTCAATCCGGCTTTCTCCAATAACGCAGTGAAGGCTGTATTAGCCGCCCGGGCGGTATGGCGGGGGTCGACTGCCCCCCTGGCCCAGGCTTTTAGATAGGCCAACGGTTTCAGTCCGCGAGTTTTTACGGCACTTTCGCTTACCAAAACAAGAGCTGAAGCAGCGTCATTTTCAGAAGAAGAGTTTCCGGCGGTGCAGACTCCTCCCAGAATGGGTTCTAATCTGGTGAGCGCTTCCAGAGAAGTATCTGCACGGGGACCTTCATCAGTATCTATTACCACAGTTTGTTTCTTCTCTTTAATGGTAACCGGTACGATATAATCCTTAAATTTTCCGGCACGGATGGCCGCTATGGCTTTTTGATGACTGCCCAGCGCCCAGCGATCACATTCTTCCCGAGAGATATTCAATTCCTGGGCCGCGGTATCAGCCCAGGTTACATTAGAGACCAGTTCTCCGAAACGCTCCGGGGGCACATGCATCGGACGTGAACGTTGTATGCGGTCATAGATAGTAAATCCGTTGAATCGCTGGCTGCCGTGGCCCCTGGGAGCGTCAGGATAGGATAATCCGGCTCCCCGGCCGATACCCCACTTAACGTTGCCCGGGATATAGAACTCAGCGCTGCTCATGCTCTCCACCCCGCCGGTAACCACGATCTGAGAGTTGCCGGTCTGGATTTGCATGGCGCCGATCACCAGGGCATCCATCCCTGAATTGCACCGGCGGTCAACCGTGAGGCCTGGTATGGTGACCGGCCAGCCGGCCTGCAGCAGCCCGCGGCGGGCGATATTGACGTATTCTCCGCTCTGATAACACTGCCCGATGATGACGTCTTCAACCTCTTCCGGTTGGATTCCGGCCCGCTGGACTACGGCATTCAAAACCAGAGCCAGCAATTCATAAGCGGGAACATCTTTTAAAGCTCCCAGATAGCTTCCGATAGGAGTGCGAACTGCGCTGACAACTGCTACTTGTTCCATGCTGCGACCTCTTTTATTCAGGATCCGGGCTAGGGTCATTTTACAATAGCAAGTTGCAGATAGCAATTTTGATTAAAACTGCGCATGACTTTCACTTGACTGCGTTGTTCACCGGAATTAACCTGATTGTCACCACTTTGTAACTAATAATTCACTTCTGAGAATCAATATTTACAGCGCCTTAACTTGACTCTGGTATGATTTTGGGAATCAGGGTGGTAGAGACGGTTTAAGGCTCTCACTCAGGTGTTTTAAAATGAATTTCTTGAAGGAACAAATAAAAAGCCTGGTACATTGGTTCAGCTACGGGCAAAAAGGTTTCACCGCAATGCAGACAGCCATTGGTTTGACGGCTTCTATTGCCGCTGCCGGTTCGATCGCCACTGCGGTGGTTTCCAGCGGCACCGAAAGCTCACATGAGATCGATCAAGCCATTACCTCCACTATCACAAATCTGGAGGGTACCTTTATCATCAAAGGTGAAATGACCGGCAAAGCCCATGTAACCGCAGGCCACGGCACGCTGGGGCAGATAATATTCAATGTGGGCCTGGTTCTGAATAACGGCCAGATGGATTTTACACCTCCGGCGGCTGACCCCGGTAACAACGGACTAGCCGGTCCAGACAGCGCCAACGTCATCATCATATCTTACGCCGATACTAATCAGAAGGCCGATAATCTGTATTGGACCGTTACTAAACTGGGCCGCAATAACGGTGATAATATTCTGGATGGCGGAGAACTGTTTCAAATCACCATCGGCAGTCCCATCGCCGGACAGAATGGGGGTAATCTGGTGGACGCCCTGAATCCCGATCTTTCCACCAACACCAGATTCGTTCTGGAAATACTGCACGCCCAGGCCCCAGGTTTCAAGATTGAATCAACCACTCCCTCCTCTTTCTCCAAAGTAATCACGCTGCGCTAGGCTGTCAGCGCATTGTCCTGACCGACTTCAGCATGCTAAACTGAAGCTGTGAGGATTTTGATTTCGAATGATGACGGCATTTACGCCGAAGGCATTTGGGCTCTGGCACGTGAATTAAGCCGGATAGCCGAAGTGATCATTGTCGCCCCCGACCGCGAGCAAAGCGCGGTGGGTACGGCTGTCAGTTTGCGCAAACCTTTAAGAGTCCAGCAAATTGTCCCTCTTTTTTCGCAGACTCCGGCTTATTCGGTTGAAGGCACTCCCTCAGACAGTGTGATAGTGGGACTGGGCAAAATCGCCACCGGGAAAATCGATATGGTAGTCTCGGGAATTAATCAGGGTACCAATTTGGGAGAGGATGTTTTGATATCCGGCACTGTGGGTGCTGCTCTGGCCGCCTATCTCAGAGGTTTTCCGGCAATCTCCATTTCCACTATTCATAACCGCTGGAAAGCGCCTTATCTCCAGAGGGTTGCCCGCTTCATCGCTCTGCTGGCAAAACGAATTCATGAGGCCAAATTGCCCGTCACCACTCTGCTAAACGTTAATTTCCCGGATTTGGAAATCTCTGAAATCAAGGGCATCAAAATCGCCGGACTGGCTCATCGCAGTCATCTCAATAGTGTGGCAGAAGGGCATGATGGTAAAAAAGCATTTTATCTTCTGACACGTGAAGAACTGAGCCAACAGGCAGATAAAAAAAGTGATATCGGAGAAGCCTTGCGCGGGAATATTACGATTACCCCTCTGAACTTGTTTTTAAATGACCGCCTGTCTCCGACAATTCTGGAAAACCTGGTCCAGGGATTGTTGGAGGAATTTCAGAAAAGCAGTTAGCCGTTTAGTATCCCAGTTTCTTGTCCACGATATTTTTGAGCCGTTTTCCGGTTATGTAACGCCGCAAGTTATCACAGAAAATAGCGGTCGCTTTCTCCATATAGTCATCTGTGGCCCCGGACACATGGGGAGTGATGATGACATCAGGGATTTCCCAAAGCGGGCTCTCAACCGGCAAAGGTTCCCGCTGAAAGGTATCCAATCCGGCTCCGGCAATGCGTTTCTCCAGCAAGGCCTGTGCCAGAGCTTCTTCATCGATGGTACCACCGCGTCCGATATTGATCAGGAAAGCTGTGGGTTTCATCCGGCTCAGTTCGCCACTGCCGATAATTTTTGCGGTCTCGCGGGTAAACGGCAGACAATTCACCACATAGTCACTTTCAGCCAATAAAACGTTCAACTGCTGATAGGGATATACCTTATCCACATCGCGTGCTGGCCTGACTTGACGGACATGACGGCGGGTGGCGACAGTTCGCATGCCAAAGGCTTTTCCCAATTTCGCCACCCGGCGTCCGATATTTCCCAGACCCAGGATTCCCAGAGTTTTTCCCTCAAGAACAGATGAGGGGAACCTTTCCCACTTTTTTTGAGATTGTTGTCGACCGGCCTGAACCAGATGCTTGGCGTAAGACAATATAAAACCAAAAACCATTTCGCTGATCGGCACCACATGCATTCCGCTCACATTGGTCATGATGACGCTGCTGGCGGCGATATCCGGAGTAAGGGTACGGTCGACTCCGGCGGATACAGTCTGGACCCATTTCAACCTGGGAGAACGCGCAATGACGTTACGAGGAAAGATGAATCCATACAGAATTTCTGCCTCGGCCAGCAAGTTATCCAGTTCCTTTTCTTTGGCCGGGTCAGGCTGTTCATTGACGGGTGGAAAACGCGGCATCAAATGAGCAGTGTTAACCACTTTCAAATCAGCGCTGACCGCTTTGATTTTCGCCATTTCCGCATCTCCCATCGGTGTCAGTATCAGAACAGTAATCTTGCCCATCATTTCTCCTTTATGCGCTCTGCATGAGAATATTTTAATCAAATCATTGAAATTTTCTGGAGGATTCAGTATTCCTGACGGATGTGTGGGTTAATCTTCTCGCCCTTTGAGCTTTTTAACAGTCAGCATGCTGAAGCTGGATGTAACTTGCTGGAGGGAAAGCAGTTTTTTACGGATTTCGGCGTTCAAATCTTCCGCTTCCAGCAGTTCTTTAACCAGCCCCGGATTGTATTGTAAAACCCGCGGCCACATTCCCGTGGGCTCCAAAATGGATCTCACTTTTTCCTCATCATAGCCGGTGCGCTCCACTCTTTTACAAGAAACGGCATGCTCGCTGCTAAAAATCCTCTGGTATTGATTAGCTTCGCAGTATTCAATGATTTGCTGTCTGAGGTCATCGATTTGCGCTTCGATTTCCTTTTTTTGACGCTGTAAATCAACATATTGTTCCACCACTTCATCCGCCTGCTTGCCCCTCAATATGAGACGTTCAGGAGAATCCGGCGGTTCAGGCGCGGCAAAGCGGTGTTTATGATAAGGACAGTGGTCAGGAAAATCACAAAAAGCGCACAGAGAGTTCTCCGTGGCGGGAAAGTCCTGCTGTTTGATACCTTGCGCCACATCCAGTACCATCTGGCGGGCTTCGGCCAGCCTGGCCGGCGGACGGCCCTGGCAACTGCAAGGGGTATTACTCCTCAAGTGGTAAAGAGTCAATCTTTTAACCGGTATTTTCCACATTGATTCCACTGCCAGTTGATAGAATGTCAATTGCAGGTCCTGCTCCAGGTTCTCCGCCGTAAAGAGGTTCTGATTGGTTTTATAATCAACAATTGACAGTCCGCCATCCAGTTTATCAATGCGGTCGATCTTGCCGCCCAAAACAATTCCCTCGGCAATGGTCAGATAGAACTGCTGCTCTACCGCCAGAGGCATTCTAAAACCGGAATAGTGCAAATTCCAGAAATCCTTCAATAACTGGCGGCCGTATTCCCGATAGTGCTGTTCTTGTTCGGCGTTTTCATAGCCTGCTGACAGCCAGTTCTTTTCATAAAACTGCAGCAATTGTTCCAGAGATGGAGGCGGAGGAACGGGAATCTTGAAAAAGAACTCGGCGCATTGGTGAATAACATCTCCGAAAGTCAAATAGAAACGCTCTTTAGGTTTCATCTTGTCAATGTACTGCAGTTTGTACCACAGAGGACAGGTGCGGTATCGATTGATCTGGGTATAACTCAAAGGCCTCATCAATTACTCCCCGTGACAGTCTTTTCAAGATTATTTTATAACTATTAACAGGCTTTTTACCAGACTGCGTAAAATCAGGTTTGTCCGGGAAAAAGTTAAAATGAAAACAACAAGCGTATAAACTTGAAAGGCTGCTCTGAACCCTTTACGATTTAAGTATGGATGATTTATCACCCCTGATTGCCCTGGCAGGCGGATTGCTCTCTCTGCTTTCGCCTTGCGTACTGCCCATGATTCCTGTTTATCTGGCCAGCCTGGCCGGTCCGGAAATCTTCCAGAACGGGGCAGGAGGAAGGCGGCGAACCATCTTTTGGCATTCTTTAAGCTTTGTAGGCGGCTTTTCCATCGTTTTCATCAGCCTGGGCACACTGGCCGGGTTAACTGGCACGGTCATCAGCGCACATTCCGGAACCGTTCGATGGATTTCCGGCGGCATGATGATTTTATTTGGATTGTTCATGCTGGCGGCGCCCCGCATCAGTTGGCTGAACTATGAAAAAAGGCTCTCCCCCTCCTCCGGCCCGGCTACCGGCTATCTGCGTTCTATTTTGTTGGGAATCATTTTTGCGCTGGCCTGGACTCCCTGTGTGGGACCCATACTGGGAGGTATCCTATCCCTGGCTTTGAACTCAGACTCCGTCTGGCAGGGGACTTTTCTGCTGGCGTTTTACAGCCTGGGCGCCGCTATACCTTTTATTATCATCGGATTGGCTTTTCAGTATTTACAGCCGGTCTGGAACCGGTTGAAACGTTTTTCCAGCTATGTTTACATGATCAGCGGCCTGCTGTTGATAGGAGTGGGTGTACTGATTGTGATGAATAAATTGAGCTGGTTTTCATGGTAAACCAGAAGGGAGTGTAATGTTCACAAAACCGGGGTTGTTCACGGTGTTAGTTATGATCCTGATTTTATCAATGGCCGCCTGCGCCAGCCCGTCGCCAAGCCCGCAGATCGCCAGAAAGGCGTCCCCTTTTACGTTAAAAACCATGGACGGTGATAGTGTTTCACTGGATGCTTTAAAGGGCCGGCTGATATTAATAAACTTCTGGTCAACCACCTGCCCGCCTTGCATTGAAGAAATGCCTTATTTTGAAGATTTGCAGCAAGACTGGCGGAATCGTGATGATTTCAAGCTCTTAATGATCAACACCGGTGAATCTGCGGCCGTTATCAGCAATTTCCTGAAAAACCACTCTTATACCTTCACGGTGCTGCTGGATGAAGGTTTCAAAGTCGGGCAGAAATACGCTATCCGTTACACGCCCACCACCCTGGTGATTGATAAAAATGGAATGATCAAAGCCAGCATCGTTGGTCCATTTAAAAACAAAGCCGCCATCGAAAAAATGGTAACGCCCTATCTATTCGAATAAGAGCCAGGTTGTCAGAAAATCAGGGTGAGCCTCTGATATTTCACTTGTAATCGCTGTTGCATCATTCAGTCCGGTATTCAGTATGTGATTTCCCCCGGGCGCAAGAGGAATTGGCACCATAATTTAAAGGAGCATATTTGACAAAAGCTCTCAATTTCGATAAACTTTCAAAATAGACGACTTTCGATTGCGATTATTCCTTCAAGCCCTCTGACCAAGAAAATTTACAAATTCCGAATCACATATTGATGATGTCTGCAATATTATCAAATATTTAGATAAATAAGGAGTGCTCAATGAAAAATGGCTTCAAGTACCTGGCAATCATTATGGTCCTCTCTCTCATGGTGGCATTGATCGGGTGCGCGAGTGCGCCCAAGACTACCTCTTCAGCCCCTGCTTCCGTTCCTGCAAGCACTTCCGCCACCACCACGACGGCGGCGCCCACCACTGCTGCCCCGCTTCCGGTTATCAAATTGAAGTACGGCGATCAGAATCCTCCCACCGGTTGGGCAGGTTCGAAAGCCGCACAGCCCTATCTGGATCAGATCACTGCCGCCACCAATGGCAGAGTTCAATTTGAAACCTATTTTTCACAATCGCTGTTTAAAGGTGCTGATTCATGGGTCAGCGTCAAGAATGGAATTGGCGATATGGCCTGGATGTTTCATGGTTACTGGGCTAATCAAACTCCGCTTTCTGATGTCCTCTCCTTGCCTTTTATGCCCTTCACCAGCGCCAAACAGGCCAGCGGTATTTTCTGGCAGCTTTATGAAAAATTCCCTACCCTGCGCGATCAGTACAAAGATAATCAGGTCCTGGTTACCTTCTGTTCTCAGCCTTACTTCCTGATTACTTCCAAGAAACAGGTCAAAACAGTGGAAGATATGAAAGGACTGCAAATCAGGGTAGTGGCAGGCCCTTCAATTGATTACATGAAAGCTCTGGGCGCCGCTCCGGTGACAAAAGGCATGCCGGATACCTACATGGCTTTGCAGAAAGGCGAAATTGACGGCATGGCCGTACCGTGGGAAGCCCTGCTGTCCTTCAGACAATATGAAGTGGTCAAATACTATACCTATATGCCAATGTTTACCGTCTATTTCACCCAGGCTATGAACAAGGACAAATGGAACAGCCTGCCCAAAGATGTCCAGGACCAGATAAAGAGTGTCAGCGGCCTGAAGGGCTCTCAATTCTGGGGAGAAAACCAGTTTGATACAGCTATGGCCGAAGGCCGTGATCTGGTCAAAAAACAAGGCCTGGAAATGATAGAATACACTATGCCTGAGAGCGAATTGGCCAAATTCAGCGCAGCCGCCCAGCCTCTCTGGAATGCCTGGGTCCAGAAAATGACCGACGCCGGTAATCCGGAAGCCAAAGATATTCTGGCAACCACTCTGGAATTGATCAAGACCTACAAACCTTAGTTTTCAGCTCTGGCGCCCCCGCCTTTGTTCCCGGAGGCGGGGCGCCAGGCTCTTAATCTGACTCAGGAGTAAATATGGATAGTGAAGCGAAGCCGGCCGAGCTCAGGCCTTCACCGCGCGTTCTAAAAAAAATAATTTATTATCTGAGTAAGGTTATTGACCCCATCGGGACTGCCGGTTCTCTGGTAGCCGCTCTGGCACTGGTCCTGATGATGTTCCTGACCTTTTTTGATGTCGCGCTGACCCGAATCGGAAAAATTAGCGGTTCCTTCGGTATCTTCCGCCCTATCATCGGCTCGCAGGAAATCCAGGAATTTTTTATGATCGGGCTGGTCAGTTTCGGCCTGGCATATATGGCCCTTAAAAAAGGCCATATCCGGGTGGACCTGGTGCTTCAATATGTATCGCAGAAAGCCAAAAACTGGTTTGATATTTTCACCTATTTCCTTTCGATGTCCTTTTATATCTTTATCACTCGTCAGGCCTGGATGATGGCCTGGGACAATATTCACGATAAAGCAGTCTCTACCATCCTGCAGGTTCCGATGTACCCGTTGAATTTTGTTCTGTTCGCGGGATCTGCACTGGTTGTGCTGATGTTCCTGCGTGATTGTCTGCTATCAATCGAAGGGGTATTCCGAACATGGAATCGTTAACGGTAGGTTACCTCGCCATTGGAATCCTGGTTTTATTGCTTTTCACCGGTATGCATGTGGGTGTGGTGATGGGCTTGTTGGGGTTTGCCGGGATGGCTTATTTGAACGGCTGGACAGGTGCGTTAGGCCTCCTTAAGACTGTGCCTTTTTCGACCTTTGCCAACTATGACTTCAGCGTTATTCCGCTTTTTATCTTGATGGGGGAATTTTGTTATCGCGGTAATATCAGCAGTGATCTATATAATACCGCACACAAGTTTTTCGGCGGAGTGAGAGGCGGCCTGGCCATGGCCACAGTGGGAGCTTGCGCCGCCTTCGCTGCTGTTTCGGGTTCCAGTATGGCCACCGCTGCCACTATGAGCACGATAGCGCTTCCGGAGATGCGCAAACACAACTATTCTCTGAGTCTGGCTACCGGCACCCTGGCCGCCGGGGGCACTCTCGGCATCCTGATTCCTCCCAGCGTCATTTTGATTGTTTACGGCATGTTGACTGAACAGTCCATCGGCAAGCTCTTTCTGGCCGGTTTTATTCCCGGCATTATGCAGGCAGCCCTGTTCATCATGGTAATTGGTCTCATGTGCTGGCGCAATCCTTCTCTGGCACCTACCGGAGAGGCATCTCCGTTCTGGGACAAGATTAAGTCCCTGAAGTCCACATGGATAGTGCTGGTGCTATTCCTGATCGTTATCGGGGGCATCTATTTCGGATGGTTCAGCCCCACTGCCGGAGCCGGCATCGGCGCTTTCGGTGCTTTCGTTTTCGCTCTGGGCAGGCGCAAAATGGACTTTAAACAGTTCCTTTCTTCTCTGACCCAGACAGTTCGAACTACCGGCATGATTTTCTTTATCATGGTCGGCGCTATGATACTGGGCTACTTCTTCGCCGTTACACGTTTACCCAATGAATTCGCCAATCTGGTGGCTGGCTTTAACGTCAGCCCGTATATCATCTGGTTTTTTATCATTCTGCTTTATCTGATCCTGGGTGCGCTGATGGACTCACTGGCCATGATACTTCTTACTGTGCCAATCCTTTTCCCGTTGATGTGCGGAGTAAACGGCCTGGGATTTGACCCCATCTGGTTCGGCATCATGATAGTAATTGTGGTAGAAATGGGCATGATCACCCCGCCGGTGGGGATGAACGTATTCGTCATCAAAGGGATGGTGCCGGACGTTCCTACTTACCAGATTTTCAAGGGAATCCTGCCGTTTCTGATTATGGATTTGCTGCAGATCGTGCTTCTGACAGCCTTCCCCATCATTATCCTGTGGCTGCCTCAGGCACTTAGTTAAATTGAAAAAAATGAGCAGCTGACTAAATGGCCCGGGTACAGAGGGCAGGCGGGTTTGTTACAGACCACCAGTATGATTTCCGGATCTTACTTGACAGTGATTACCAAATCGCCCAAGAATATAATGTGGTCAGGATTCCTGTCCGCCTGTCAGGCCATAAAGACGGGTGGCTCAAATTGAAAGTATCTGGTCCTTTTAATAATCAGGCGGCAATAAAGAAAATGGTCTGCGCTGCCACAATTGTCAACTCTAAGGACAAGGAGATTGAGATGGGTGATGTTTTAAATGAGGCTTACGGGGTGGTGCAGTGTAAGGAATGCCCCTGGTATAAGTCCTGTGTAATGCCGATGCGCTTTACCGCCGAAGACCTGCGCAGGCAATTGGAATCCGGGTCTCCGGGGATGGGGGCGCCAGCGAATGATATAGGCCTGCAGAACTTGCTTTCCGGCATGGCTACGGCCGCTCAGAATTCTTTGCTGGAAGCTTGTCCTATTTTTGTGGAAAGGCTGCGTACCAACGCCAAATTAGCTCAAAAATTAAAGCAAATTATGCAAAATTGGAGCAGTGAAGGATAAATATATGCTGAACAGCCAAATGGTCACCGTATACCTGGGACTGGGTTCAAATCTTGAAGACCGCCAGCGTCATCTGGATATGGCGCTTGACTTTTTATCAGAAAGGATAAAAATTGAACAGCTATCTCCAATTTATGATACCCCCCCGGTCGGCAATACCAATCAGCCACGTTTTTTGAATATGGTGATCAAGGTTTCCACCCGTCTGCCAGCGGCTACCTTGCTTTTCATGGCCAAGGGTATAGAGGCCAAGCTGGGACGCGTGCCAATCGATTCCCCCCGCCCGATTGATATCGACCTTCTTTTCTACGGTGATCAGGTGATTAACACTCCGCCTAACCTGGTAGTGCCGCACCCCAGGTTACATGAACGGGCTTTTGTGCTGGTTCCTTTGGCCGATATCGCGCCTGATTTTGTGCATCCGGTACAAAAAAAGAAGGTTAAGGATCTGAAAGATCAGGTTGAAGATAAAGAGGATATTAAGCCTTATTTTGACCCCAACAAGAAGCCATAAATGTATGAATTAGTAGTGGAACAACACTTTGAAGCCGCGCATTTCCTGAGGGGATACCAGGGGAAATGTGAAAATCTGCACGGCCACCGGTACTCAGTGGTAGTCAGGTTGAAAACCGCCGGATTGAACCAGATCGGACTGGCCTATGACTTTACTGACATCAAGCGCCACCTTAAAGAGATTATGGGACGGCTGGATCACGTCTGTCTGAATGATGTTCCGCCATTCGATGAGATTAACCCGTCGGCCGAGAATATCGCCACCACCATCTACCATGAACTGCGAGCCAGGATAACTGATGCATCAGTTAAAATTGCCGCAGTGGAAGCCTGGGAGAACCCCCTTCAGGGGGCGGTTTATACACCTGACTAAATATCTCTCACAGACTGGCTGCCGGCTTACCGAAAACTTTCGCCTAGTTCAATCTCTCCGGAGGCAGCAGGTTGGGGATGGTATCAGTAATCGGGTAGTTAACATTACAGCGCAGGCAATATAAAACCCCTGAAACGATTTCACCATCCGTAGCTTGTTCCGTCTTCAGCTCCAGCTTGCCCTTGCAAACCGGACACACCAAAATATCCATCAGTTCTCTTCTCATGTTCCCATTGTAACATTTTAGAGGCAAAATAAAACAACTTCATTCGGAGTACAAAACCGGGCGGGAGCCAGATGATTATCCAGCTCTGGTCACTCACCCCGCGGTGCAAATCGCTAAATCTGATCTTGGAAATTTGCTGGTCTCTCTGTTTTCAGCGCGTTACCAAAAAGGGCTCCCTCCAATGAGAAGAGAGCCCTTTTGATATGATGCTTGATTGAGCTTAATGCTGGGGCTTAGGCGGCCCACCGGCTCCTCGGGGTGGTCCCCCGAAGGCGGGAGCTTCAAAGACCGGTACGGGGCCGGTGTTTTTCCTGACGTATTTCTCTGGATAAGCTCCTGGCAGCGGCACATTCTGGGCAATCAATTGTTTTCGCAGATCGCCGAATTTCAACTGGCGCGGAGTGCAGCCCTGTTTGACCGAGAGCGCGGCGGCTGTTCCGCAAGCTTCACCGAAAGCCACGCAATGCGGGATTAAATTGAAAAAGTTATTGGCTTCCTGGTCGGAGGAGAAAGCGCGGCAGCCAACCATCATATTCTCGACACCCCTGGGCAGCAGTGTTCTGTAAGGTACAAAGGTGTTGGGATGCTTCAGGGAGGTCTCACCTCTGTCCAGATCAGGGAAGATGGCGATGGTATCCTCAAATGGCTCATTGTTGAGCAGGTCTTTGGAGGTCAGCATGTAGTCACCGTGTACTCTGCGGGCGCCGCGGGTCCCCAGTTGCGGGCAGGAAAGCACTATGAAGCTGTCTTCAAAACCGGGAATGTGCTTCTTAAAATAATCGAAGCTCAGAAGCATTTTTTCACGGCCCAGAAACTCCACTCTGGTCAGTTCTTCCACATCGGTCTGGCTGGAGTTAGCATAACGGGGATGCACCCAGACAATGTTTTCCTGTCCCTTGAGGTTGCTTCTCATGAAACCGGGATGACCGCCTTTCATCATCAATTCGCGCATGATCTCACCCCACTTATTGGGATGGGTTTTGCGGAAATCATCCACTTTCATGTAATTGACATTATCAATCCAGTAGCACAGGGAAAGGTTGGCAATTCTGATCTTGGGATCAATATCAGTATCGAATCCGGCCGGGGTAAAAGGCAGTAAATCACCATCACCGGTAGAATCAATCACCACCTTAGCCATGATCGCCTGGCGGCCAGATTTGCTTTCGAAAATCACCCCGGTGGCCTTATTGCCTTCCATGATGGGCATAGTGCCCCAGGAATGCAGATAGGTCTTGACTCCGGCTTCGTTCACCATATCGTTTAAAATACATTTGGAAATTTCAGCGTCAATCAAGGCCGCGTAAACCATGACTCCTTCGCGCACGGTGAAGAATGAGCGGTCATTCCAGTAAGAGGTCAACCTTCTATCGTTGGAACCCCAGATCTCTTTCGGGGGATAGGTGACTGCCTCTCTGGGCTCCAATCTCTCAATCCATTCCTGGTTGATACCGCCGATTTGCATCACGCCTGAAAAATCAGTCAGGCAAGGGATGATGGTTACCAGACCGCCGGTACCCATACCGCCCAGATGTCCGAATCTTTCAATTAATACCGTTTTTGCGCCGTTGCGCGCAGCGGCTACGGCTGCCCCGATGCCACCGGGTCCGCCGCCTACCACCACTACATCACATTCACTGACAACGCCAACTGTTTTATTGGGTTCCGGAATAGTTCTAATTACTTTTGCCAACCCTCTGCCTCCTTAACGAAAAAACGTATTTTTGAAATTAATTATTAGCATTATATTAACTAATATTATACCTTATGTATTGTGATGCACGCAAGCGATAAAGGTCAGTTTCTCCAGCTAAACATGCCCCTGGTAGCTTCCCGGTGCACATTTGCCTGAATCCATTTGGCCAAACCAGCCCGGGCGAGAACAATTTCCGATTTCAGGTTTTCCAGATCAATCTGATGACCGGTGCTATCCTGGTTAATTTTCATTTCCACCAGTTTATTATTGTAATCCACCATCTGGCTAAACACGCTTTTGAGGGGTTCAATGTATTCTTTGTATTCTTTTTCCAGGAAGTCCAGATGGTGCTGGAAACTTTTCCAATTACCGGTCTTGAACTTCTGCAAGTCCCCAGGCGTGGTCTGCTTTTTATGGATTATTTTTAGATCGTCATTTAAAGCTGAGATCAGTTCCATGGCAATTTGTAGTTTAGGAGGATTGCGCACATTGCCTCTGAGGCGCATGATCAGCCAGAAAAGCGCGAATATGATTACCGCAAAAAGAATTATCGAAGTCCAATCCATATCATCTTCCTCAAACCGCAGTAATTTTATCTGGATGACTATCATTTAACCACAATAGCCGGATGATGTCCAAAATTCCCGCTCATCCCATCCGCTGCAAAAAATATGCTGAATTGCC
>DAOUAU010000214.1:0-25939 GCA_034433195.1 Dehalococcoidales bacterium | reverse complement strand
AAAAACGTGATGAAGCTCGGAAAAAATGGATGGATATGTTAAAACCCTAATTTGATTTATTAAAATAATCCGTTAGCTATCCGTTAGCTATTACGGAAAAAGCCCTTGAGCGTTTAGTAACTCAAGGGCTTTTTTAGCTTCAAAAAGTGGTGCGCCTGGAGGGATTCGAACCCTCGACCCCCGGTTTCGAAGACCGATGCTCTATCCACTGAGCTACGGGCGCCTGCGGACAATCCCAATTATAACTGATTCAGCGCATTATCAACAACCTCCGTATTCACTGATTTCGCCTGTCAGTAGAATGTTTTTTACCTGAATTTTGTGGCTTTATGAAAATTCCTGGATAAAGGATGAATTATTTAGGCTCTAAGTTGGTTGTCACGTCCTGAAAATGCTGATAAGGTGGAATATAATTGTAATAAAAATGGTTATCAATCCGGTCAGGAGAAGAAGATGAGTGACGCTAATATTTTGTTAAGTGATTTCGCTCCGGCGGCCCGCAGTTCCGCGGATGTGATCGCCGAACAAGTGAGTGTGTTTCACAGCATGTCAGGCTTGTATACGGTCCTGGAATGTATGCCGGATGTGGTGCTGATTTTAAATGCTGAGCGCCAGATTGTTTTTGCCAATAAAACAGCCCGTTCGTTAATGCAAGATGGTTCTATCACCAATATCTATGGTTTAAGGCCGGGTGAATTACTGGATTGTGAACACTCTTCAGAGCATCCAGGCGGCTGCGGAACGGCTAAATCCTGCAGCGCCTGCGGGGCGGTCAAGACCATGCTTTCGGCTTTGAATGGTGAATTGAGTATGCAGGAATGTCGTATAGTGCAAAAGAAATCACGGAATGCCTTCGATCTGAGAATCTGGTCTTACCCGTTGGAAGTAAATAATCAATTATTTGACTTGTTTGTGGCTTACGATATCAGCAATGAAAAAAGAAGACAGGCGCTGGAACGCATATTTTTTCACGATATTCTCAATACGGTCAGCGGCATATCCAGTTTTTCAGAAATATTAGGAGAAGCCAATGAGAAGGAAAAGGCCGAATTTGAGGGACATATTGCCCGTCTGAGCCGCCGGTTAGCAGAGGAAATTAACTCTCAAAGGGACTTGATGAAAGCGGAAAGTAATGAACTGGTAATAAAACCTCAGTCTGTCAACAGTTTAAAAATGATTAATGAACTGGCTGGCTTATACCGGATGCATGACCTGGCCAGGGGAAAACAGTTATTAGTTGCAGGACAGTCTCAGGGTGTGGAAATACAGACCGACCCGGTGCTGCTTTCAAGAGTTCTGGGCAACCTGGTGAAAAACGCTCTGGAAGCCTCCGAGGAAGGACAAACTGTGACCATAGGATGTCAGAAAAACGCCGGGGAGGTGGAGTTTTGGGTGCATAACGCCACTTATATCATTCCTGAGATTCAGTGGCAGATATTCCAGCGGTCATTTTCTACCAAAGGGACCGGCCGGGGTTTGGGAACTTACAGCATCCGGTTACTGACGGAGCGTTATTTGAAAGGGAAAGTGTCATTCACCTCTTCTGAAAAGGAAGGTACGCGCTTTAGCGCCAGATATCCGGTCGAATGGAAAGGCTGAAGGAATTGCTTTGATATCATCGCTGAAAGGTTTAAAACTCACAGGTATTGTATTTTGTTCATAGTGCTATAAAAATCCGGCGCTGTGCCTGGTGCGGTACGGTCATTGGTGTACAAACCTGTAGTCCAGCTACAGATTCTTGACGTCACCCCCACTTTGAAATTATTTGCCAGAAAGCGATGTTTCAGGTATAATTTTTAAGGCGCTGGGGGATAGTCTAGCGGTAGGACAGCGGACTCTGACTCCGCGTGCGGAGGTTCGAACCCTCCTCCCCCAGCCAGTTTCCTCTGCTTGTTTGCCAGTATATAACTTCTAATGTGTCTGATTGTGCATCATCACCGGCAGTCGCATGGTTATCATGATAGGTGGACAGGCGGCATATACAAAAGATGATGATTGACTAATTTTCAGCAGAACAAACTGCCGCTGTCTCACCGTTTTCCTGCATCAGTTTGACATAAATATTCTCCAGGGCGGACTGATTCACTGATAAATCAATCAAAGCCCAGTTCTGATCTGAGATAGTTTGCAGCAAACCAGCAATATCAGCCACGTTTTCAGTTTTATGAACATAGTTATCCGCCTGTTTAGGGTAATCCAATACCGCGTCAGTTTTAAAAGTAACCACATATTCACGGCGCCCCAGTGTTTTACGTATGGAACCCATGGTATCGCAAATGTAGATTTGGCCGTTTTTCATAATGGCGACTTTATGGCAGATATATTCAATGTGATAAAGATTGTGTGCGCTCAAGACAATGGTCTTGCCCTGACTGTTCAGTTTTTTCAGATACTCAATAATGAAATACGAAGTCAAAGGGTCCAGACCGGAATTGGGTTCATCCAGTACCAGCACTGCAGGGTTGTGTAAAAGACAGCGGGCAATGGCTACTTTGCGCTTCATACCTTTGGACAACTCTCCGCTGTATTTGGTTTTGCCAATGAAACTAAGGGAATCCAGCAACTCATCGATGCGTTTTTCCGCTAATTTGCGCGGCAACTGGTACAATTCAGCAAAAAAGAGCAGATATTGCTGCACGGTCATATTTTCATACAGCGGACTATCTTCCGGCAAATAGCCGATGTTCTTCTTGACATAAGTATTATCGCCTGACATTTTTTGGCCGAAGACCTCAACTGTACCGGAGGTAGGGGTCAGCAAACCTACCATCATTTTTAGTGTGGTGGTTTTACCCGCGCCGTTGTGGCCGATCAACCCTAGTATTTCTCCCTCTTCAATCTGCATGTTAACACCATTGACCGCAGTGAAGTGGTCATATATTTTGGAAAGAGATGATAATTTTATTACGCTCATATACATTCTCCGATACTCTTAGACTTCTATGAATATAATCTTAACCATCGCCAAATGGGAAGTCTTGCGTTTGCGCTCCCGCTTCGGGGGCAAATCCAGAATCGTAATATTTCCGGTTTTACTTCTGGCACTGGTGCTTTCTTTGACAATCTATCATCAGGACTTCAGCCCTGGCAAGGGTATTTATACCATAGGAATTGAGTCCGGAAGCCTAATTGTTCAGGACAGCCGGTTCAACACGATCACCTTGAATGCCATTGAAGGAAAAGAGCAGCTCAGAACCGGGTCAATCGATCTGTATCTTTATGATAATAAGGTTCTGATGCGCAATGATGACCGCTCCCAGTATGCCGCCGGCGCCCTTAAAAAATATCTGGAAAATTTGGAATTAAACCGCATCGCCGGGCAATATGCCGTTAGCCAGGCCTTTCCGCTAAGGATCAAGATTTCTTATTTGAATTCGCCGGATGCATCCGCAGGAAAAGCTGCCGAAATATCACCTTTCACCAGTCCCGAACCTCAGGTAGTAGAAAGTGTTCCACAGTCCCCTGATCAGAACTGTATTGATGGCTATTTCGAATCAACCACAGCGGATTCACCAAGCACCAGTGGGTACCCAATGCCGGAGGTTCAGCCGGAGCAGCCTTCGGCGAATGACTTGATTATCAGCAGTCAATTGGGAAAATGGCAATCCGGCGGCAAACTACCGGAGTTTAAAGCTCAGTTTACCTCCGAAAATGAAGTGATTATTCCTTCGCTGATGATGCCGCCTATGCCGCTGGCCCAGGTCATCCTGGCATTCCTGTACGTGATACCGATGTTTTTCATCAGTGTCTTTTTTACCAGCAGTTTTACTGAAGAGAAGGTCAACCGCAAACTGGTGATTCTGCTATCATCTCCCGTGACCCGTTTGCAGGTGATATTGGGGAAAATGCTGCCCTATTATGTTTATTCGTTACTCGTCATCACCGGAGTCACCATCTTTTTAAAGGGCAATGTTCTGCTGGCTCTGGCTATTTTCTTCCCGGTGATGCTGTTCGTTTTTTCCGTTTATCTGATGGTAGCCTTGACTTACCGCACTTTTAAAGACCAGACCTTTTTTTCTGTACTGGCTCTTTCGGTGATCACAGTCTATCTGGTGGTTCCGGCCATGTTTGCCGGCGTCAGCAGTTTGAGCTATGTCTCGCCTTTGACTTTGGCGGTGCAGATGTTCCGGGGAGAACCCTTTACTATCAGTCAGTACTTGATCGCCACTATACCGCTTTACCTGATCTTTTTTTTAGCGATGTACATCGGAAGGCGTGTCTTTAATGAAGAATTCCTGATGGGTTTCAAACCGCTGCGCGTCAAGGTGATGGAAGCGGTTTATCTGGGAATTGACCGGCAGCACCTTAATCTTTCGGTTTTCATTTTGAGCTTGTTACTGATACCGGTGGTTTTCGCGGCGCAACTGGTATCTATAGTGATTGTCTCCAATTTGCCGGCGGCGGTTGTTTTATGGATTGTGATGCTGGTTTCAATTGTGATTGAAGAAATTGCCAAATCAATGGGTATTTATGCTCTGCTCAAATACCGTTCCATCAGCGGTCACAAAATGATATTGATATTGTCTGCCCTTTCTGCACTGGGTTTTTGGGCCGGAGAAAAGATACTTCTGATGCTGGCGGCCAACATGGCATCAGAAACCACCCTGGTTTCGGTGTTTCTGGGTTCAGGTCTGAACGGAGGCTGGCTTTTTATACTGCCTTTGATACTGCACTTTGTGACCACCTTTCTGGTTTGCACCATCGCCTCTCACGGACATAAACGCGGTTACTTTCTGGGAATTGTGTGCGGCACGGCCGTCCATGCCGGCTACAATTTTATTATATTATTCATTACGGGAGCTTTCCGTTGAAACAGTTTTTAATTTTGCTCAGGCGGGAATTAAGGGCCGTTACCAGAGAGAAGACTATCATGTTTGCCATCATGATCCAGTTTGTGATTGCTTCTTTGTCTTCCATATTGTTAATCGGTATTATGGCTTTTTATGATCCGTCAACGATCAGCCAGAATACCAATGCTCATATTCGCGTTGGCCTGGTACAGGATGAATCCAATCCGATGGCCAGATTCCTGACTGAAAAAGGCATCAGGGTCAAGGAATACTCTGATGTACCGACAGCTAAAGAAGCTTTCCGTGCCGGGGATGTGGATGCTGTGATGCAGATTCCTTCAGCTAAATCCGGAGTGGTGGATATGCAGTTGGTGCTGCCGGTATTGGATACTGGTCAGACCGTGGTACTGATGGTGCTGCAAGAACCTTTGAAAAAGTATGAAAATTATTTAAGAGAGTACAACGGTATCCATGTCAATTACGCTGACATGGGTGGAAAACCCAGCAATTCATATGAATTCTTGTATTCTTTGATAATACCCATTTTGATGCTGTTTCCGGCTCTGATCACCGGAAGCATAATCATAGATACGATCTCGGAAGAATTTGAGAATAAAACTTTAGAAACCCTGTTCGCTGCGCCGGTTTCACTGAAACAGGTCTTCAGCGCCAAGCTGGCGGCGGCGGTCATCACGGCAGTGGGACAAATAGTGCTCTGGATAGTGCTGTTATCAGCCAATGGAACGAAAATCCACAATACCCCGTCAGTAATTGTGTTTGCGGTTACGGCGGCGGCCATGGTGGCCTTCCTGGCCGCTTTTGTCGCGCTCTATTTTAAAGACCGAGAGCGTTCCCAGTTTGTCTATTCCCTGGTGCTGGTGGTGGTGGTGGCGGGCAGCTATTTTTTGGGTTTTTCTCCGGTTAATGTGATTACCGGTATGGCCTCCGGGGCCGTTTCCGGCAGCCTTCCGGCTTTCGTTGTTTATGCGGCAATTCTGCTGGTTTTGGGCCAGGTCTTTTTTAAATATGGCAAGAAACTGGTATTTAAGAAGAGATGATATCTATTCGAGTTTCCCCGATGAAAAAACATCATCAATGCACTGAAATTCATTGATTGATTGAAAAACTTTCATTCAAAATGCTATACTCCAAATTGTGAACGAATCGTTAGTAATAGTTGTTCTGATCATTGTGGGCTGGCTGATATTCCGGATGGTATTCTGGAAAAAACAATCTTACATCTACAAGTGCCATTCCTGTCATTCCGAATTCGTGCCTGAAAACACCGTTATTTTCAAGTCACTGAATTTCATAAACCAGCGTTATATGAAGTGTCCGCGCTGCCAAAAAGTTGGATGGGTTTCAGTTATCCGGAGATAATGCCGTCTAACACCGCATCAATTCCGCATATTGCCCGCAGCTGCCGGTGCTCAAGATTTCTTTAAATAGTCTTGCAACCTTTAATTTTGGCCAAATAACGGTCTTTCCGAACGCCGGTTTTGAGTGTGATGCCGCCGGGAATGACAAAATCAGGGCCGGCGGCTTTAGCTTGAGAGACTGAAGGACTGATATGCTGTACGCTGTCAGTCAGAAAAGGAATAACCGGCATCACCAACATCCCGCAGGTCCACCTTCCACTCGCCTGAAGATATCCTCCACTCGGTAAATAACCGCTTGCCCGTCACGAAAAGCGCAGGCGTGAGAGCAGTCACGGCAGAGGTTCATGCCGTATCCGGCTAAAACCATGAATCCACTTTGGACCTTTTAATTGAAATAGATTTGGCCTGAATTTCAAAGATTCCCATTGATTGTTTCAGCGATTTCTATAATTATTAGATCAAATATTCTGGATTATATTCAATTATTTCTGAGAGGTCGAGGGGCAGGGCCCGGTGTGTGTCCGAATTGTTTTGACTATGGTATTGTTTGAAAAATAGTCCTGACTACCCTATGATTAAGTGTAAAGCGGTTTATCTGTGATTATCCATAGATGAGTTCATAAAGACCGCTTGAACATCACAACAATCTGGAGAATCATTCAAATGTCAGAACAGGTATTTGTTAATTGCGGCCAGGGCGGGCCTGTCAATGTTCATGTGGTTGACGGCCAAATCGTGCGAGTGCGGCCGCTGGTATTCAATAAAACTGATGCGCCGTCATGGAAGATAGATGCCCGCGGTAAAAGATTTATACCCTACCGCAAGGTTTGTCTTCCGGCCTATTCTCTAACCGAACGGGTCAGAACCTATTCCGAAGAGCGTATTCAATATCCCATGATACGTGTGGATTTTGATCCTGATGGTGAAAGACACCCTGAAAACCGCGGAAAATCAGCCTACCGGCGGATTAGCTGGGATGAAGCGCTCAGTATCGTGGGTGCAGAAATGAAGCGGATTCGCCATAAATATGGGCCGGCAGGTATCATGTCCCGTGCTTCTTCGCATCACAACTGGGGTTTCACAGGGTACCGGACCAGTGTCTGGGCCAGGTTTTTTAATTTGATTGGTTTTACTGAGATTGTTGATAATCCGGATAGCTGGGAAGGCTGGCACTGGGGCGCCACGCACAGTTACGGTTTTTTCTGGCGTTTCGGCCTGCCAGAACAGTATGATTTGCTGGAAGATGCTTTAAAGCATACCGATCTGGTGATTCATTGGGGCAATGACCCGGATTCGACTCACGGAGTCTATGGCGGCCAGGAATCAGCCATCTGGCGGTTGTGGCTGAAAGAACTGGGTATAAAACAAATACACATTGATCCGTATTGCAACTATACGGCCGCCATTCAGGCCGATAAATGGATCGCTCCGCGCCCCGGAACTGATGCTGCTATGGCTGAAGCTATAGCTTATGTCTGGATTACCGCAGGGACCTATGACAAAGAGTATGTCTCCACTCACACCATTGGTTTCGAAGAGTTTGAAAATCAAATTTTGGGAAAGACTGATGGCACCGCCCGGACACCACAGTGGGCGGCAGAAATATGCGGCGTACCAGCCAGAGTCATTATTGCCCTGGCGAAAGAATGGGCTTCCAAGCGGACCATGTTGGCCGGAGGAGCCAGAGGCGGCGAGTCCGGAATTTGCCGTCAGGCTTACGGTACCGAGTGTCCGCGGCTGATGGTTTATCTTCAAGCTATGCAGGGACTGGGAAAACCGGGTGTTAATATCTGGGGTACAACCATGGGCGCGCCTTTTAATCCTGAACCGGATTTTCCCGGTTACAATGCCTGCAGCATCAATACTCTGGCAAAAAAACCCGCTGTCAATTCAGTAAAACAAAAAATCCAGAGATTGTTGGTGCCGCAGGCAATTTTGAACCCACCGGTAAGTTGGAATGGCCCTGGCACTTGCGGCGCATCTTTGGAACAACAATTTGAAAAATATGTTTACCCCATGCCGGGTTATAATGAAGCCCGTATGTTTTACCGCTACGGCGGTTCGTACATCAGCACGATGACTGATACCAGCAACTGGGTCAGGATGTATCAAAGCCCCAAGCTGGAATTTGTAGTTAATCAGGACTGCTGGTGGTGCAATGAAACCCGCATGGCCGATATTATTTTACCGGCCTGTACCAATTTTGAACGCAACGATATCAGTGAATGGGCTCATCCCAGCGGGGCTTCTCTGCATAGTTCCTGCGAATGTAACCACCGGGTGATAGTCTATGAACAAAAGTGTATCGAGCCGTTATGGGAATCCCGTTCTGATTACTGGATTTTGACCCAGATAGCGGAAAAACTGGGAGTTAGAGCAGAATATACAGAAGGGAACTCCGAAGAGCAATGGATTGAAAAATATTTCAACAATACCGGGTTTCCCAAATATGTCAAGTTTGAAGATTTTAAAAAGAAGGGTTACTACGTAGTGGGTGTCCCTCAGGATTACCGGTCAACTCCCGGGTTGCGCTGGTTTTACGAAGGACGTCCCTGTGATACCCCGGATATGCGCAACCCCAAACGGGGAACTGATAAAGCCTCGGATCTGGGAACCCTGAGCGGAAAGATTGAGTTTGTTTCCCAAAGTTTGAAAAAATTTACGCCGGATGACCAGGAGCGCCCTGTAACCGCCCGTTATATACCCAGTTGGGAAGGCTATAATTCTGAACTGGCGGCTCAATACCCATTGCAATTGATATCACCTCATCCGCGTATGACTTTTCATACTCATCATGATACACATTCCAAATGGCTTTCGGAGATACCCGCTAACCGCATATATAAGGATGGTTATCCCTGGCATACTGTGCGCATAAATCCTCTGGACGCACAAGCCAGAGGTATTAAAGCCGGTGACATCATCAAATTGTATAATGACCGGGCCACTGTGCTGGGAATTGCGGATGTCACTGAGAGGATGCGTGAGGGAGTGGTGCACTCATATGAGGGCTCCAGTTTATATGATCCCATAGAACCCGGCAATCCCAGCAGTCCGGACCGCGGCGGGTGTGTCAACATGCTCACTTCCTCCCGGTTGATGTCATCCAATGTGCCCGGCATGGCTCCCAATTCCACATTGGTGGAAATGGCCAAATGGGAAGGATAACATGCATTAAAAAAAACAAAAGCGAGGTTATGAGACCTCGCTTTTTTTATCATGGTGATTGTCTGGAAGAGTATAATAGTTGTTAATCAGGCAGCCTTTAACAGAAATGCGCGGAGGGTGATTATTGGAACCAGTTTGGGAAGCTTATCTGGATATTGAGACTACCGGGCTATCGGCTGAATATTGCCAGATAACCGTGGTAGGTATCTACCTCACCAATGGCTGTAAGGACAGTTTAGTCCAACTGGTTGGCGATAAAGTGAACGGTGACAGCATTCTGGAAGCCATTCAGGGAGTCAGCAAGCTTTATACTTATAACGGCCGCCGGTTTGACCTGCCATTTATATACGTTCGTCATGGCGTCAACCTTGAAACAATTTGCGCTCATACCGATTTGATGTACAACTGCTGGCGGAATAACCTTTACGGCGGATTAAAAAAGGTAGAGCAGATTCTGGGCATAGAAAGAAAACTCAAGGATGTGGATGGACTCGCGGCAGTCCGTCTATGGTGGAGTTACGTTAACGATTATGATCAAGAGGCTTTGAAAACGCTGCTGGAATACAACAAAGAAGACGTTCTTAATCTGAAAGTCTTGAAGGAACGGGTTAGTATGGACAATCAACCATAACCCGGCACTGCAAAATAAAAAAACCGCACCCCACCGCTTTTCCTGCGATAGTATTGCCACTTATACATGGGTAAATCGAAGAATATCTTGATTTGCCGCTCACTGTTGTGCGTATACTTCCGAGTATTGTTCAATTATGATGGGTCTTGTAATTATTTGCTGATTTCATATCCCTCCAAATTATTGAAGACAAACATATCGGATGATATGGAGCATCATGCGGGCGCACTTCTGCGTAGCAAACACTTATGATATCGCTGCTGCCGGCTGGCCGCCGGCTTGATGATGAATGATGTGCCTGCTCAGTTTGGACAAAATAGGACAGTTATCAAAAATGGTTTGACAAAACAAACAATTATCACGGTTTTGAATTATTGGAATTTTGAATTGTTCAAGGGAGCTGATTGATGGTTTTGATGGGCTTTTTGTGTCTCTGATCGGAGTATTTCTTTCCAGAAATGGCGCGGCAAAAAATCCGGATAAGTGGCTTTTGACTTGAATATCACCGTTCCAAAAAGCGGTAATAATGGAACTAATGTTCTATTATTTTGGCTGTTCCAAATATAACCCATTCGTTTTAGAGTGCACAATATTGAGATATTGCGGGAGTTCGCATTTAATCATTACTGGAGATAAAACCGCGTTTCAGAAGCTCGTCAAAGGCTTCAAACCACTTGATCTGGACATCTGTTGGCCAGTTAGGATCAAAGCTAGGGAATTTGCCAAGCACCAGTTCTTTCCAGGACAATTGCCGTGGAACAGCTTCTGCTGGAGTTGGAATTTTCAAGTTCTGGTTTGTCCTCGTTCCAGATTTTTTTGGAATTTTTTCCGTGGTTGCAGTCATTCTGGAACTTTTGGATTTTTTGGTAATAAAAGGTGAAAGTGGAATGCCGGCGTCTCCCGCTAATTCCGTAAAAAACTTGATACATTTACGGGCCACATCACGGTCCACCTGGTATTGATCGTTGAATACTTCCTCTAATTGAGAATAGGTAGCTTTCTCGGGTTCAAAAGAATCACTTTTTAAAAAAAGAAATGACTCATAACTGATCTTTTTTAATAGCTCCGCACGCGCAGGGCCTCTGGCATTGACCAGTTCTTTAAGCTGGCCCGTGGGTGAGCCGGCAGTATCTACGATGTTTAAGAAACGTAATGCTGACATTAATTGCGTGCCTGTGCTGCCTGAAAACTTGTCGCCCCAATAGCTGCGGTCAAGACGGCTGGGAATGCCTCTTTTCAGCTCTTCAAGCAGAGTCAGAAAGCTGCGGTAAGAGACATAGGGAGGAGACCTTTTCCTGTTTCTATCAGTTACCAATGTCATCCTTTAAGAATGAGTAATTAACACCCCGTATTCCATGTATTTTATTGGAATGGAACTAATATTTCAAGTAGTTTTGGAAATTATGGTTGTATCAGATATCATATCCGGAACTTGTTTTTATTCCTTTTGGAAAATCAAAGGACTATCCGGGACAATTATTGACTGGTTGCTGTGGTAATACTTAATATAGACGCATTGATAAAAAATATTTAGGAGGTGACTGTGGGAACATCAATCGAGTACAACAAAGTAATGACGGAGATCGTGTACATCAACATTCCTGGACCGACCGAACCAACTCCAGGCATGAGTGGCGGTGAGTTATTGCACGGCTTCCTGGCCGAACTGTACAAAGCCCCATCGGCTGAAACCAAAAACTTTGTCAATGCTCTCTGCATGAAGTGGAATGTCCATTACAGAGAATCTAGAGGTTAAGGTACAACAATTAAGGGTAACTGGTAGCTTTAAATTGACAAGAATTAGGAGTAAGGAATGAAAAGAAAAATTGCAGCTATCGACATCGGTACGACTAAAGTCTGTACCATTATGGGTACCCTGGATAGCACCTCGGGTTTAAGAGTTCTGGGTGTTGGCATCGCTCCTTCGCATGGCATTGAGAAGGCTCTGGTTGCCAATGTTACTCAAGCCAAGGAATCTATCCGCCAGTCGATCAGAAAAGCCGAGATGATGGCCGGATATCGATTGGACTCCGCTTATATTGGCGTTACAGGCAAGCACATTAATTCAATGAATAATAAAGGTACCATTGCTATCACCAAGACAGATCAACTGGTACGTGGTGATGACCTAAAACGGGTTCTGGATGTAGCTCTTAATGTTAGAGCTCCGGCTGACAGGAAGATGCTTCACGTTATTCCGCGTTCTTATACTTTGGATGGACATGAGGTAAAAAATCCGGTTGGCATGCATGGTTATGAACTGAATGTTGAAGCCCATGTCATTACCGCGGCAGTGGCTTCTGTGCAAAATCTGACCCAATGTGTCCGCGGTGTAGGGATTGAAATTGAAGACCTGGTTCTTGAGCCTCTGGCCAGCGCCGAAGCGGTACTGGCTGAAGAAGAGAAACAAGCCGGAGTTTTGATCGCGGATATCGGTGGCGGCACAACTGATATCGCTGTAATGAAAGATGGCAGCATCTATCATACCTCTGTCCTGCCTGTAGCCGGACATCAGGTAACCCGCGACATCGCGGCTGGTTTAGGGCTCTCTTTTGAGTTAGCCGAAGAGATGAAGAAAAAGTACGGCAGTCTTATTCCCTCCGAAGAAGAAGAAGCTGATAAGATTGTTGGCGAGAATGGACACAGTGTATCTTATCGTGATCTGTGCGATATCATGCGCGCCAGAATCGAAGAGATGATGCGCCTGGTAGTCCTGGAGCTCCCGCGCACTGATTACTCCAGATTAATCCCGGCTGGTATCGTGATTACCGGCGGCGGCGCGAATATTCCCGGCATTGTCGAATTGACTCAGAATATTACCCGCTTGCCCACCCGAATTGGTATCCCGCCCGTTCTGAATGGTGTCTCCAATCAACTGTTGAATGATCCCGCTTATGCCACATCAGTTGGTCTGGTGCTCTGGAAAATGAAGAATGATTCTTCTCAGAAATGGGTAACCAAACCGTCTGGTCTACGTGGTCTGTTTTCATCTTTGTTCAGGCTTTTCCGGTAATTGAATAGTTAATTTTTAATTTGTATATAAGAGAAGGAGAGAGCAAATGTCAAAAACTAGTTACGTTCCCAGCCCGGCCAAGATAAAAGTTATCGGCATGGGTGGCGCTGGTTGTAATGCTGTTACCCGTATGGTTCGTGAACAAATTCGCGGCGTTGAGTTCATTGCCATGAATACAGATGAATCCCATCTGCAGATTACCGAGGCCCCGGTCAGAATTTCCATCGGTGAAAAATTGACTCGCGGACTGGGTGCCGGCGGTGATCATAACGTCGGACGCAGGGCCGCAGAAGAGACTCGTGATGAGATCAAACAGGCCCTTGGCGGAGCTGATATGGTCTTCCTGGCGGCTGGTATGGGCGGCGGTACCGGTACCGGCTCCATTACTGTGGTGGCGGATATGGCCAAACAGTCCGGTGCCTTGACCATTGCTACTGTTACCAAGCCGTTCTCTTTTGAAGGCAGCCGGCGTATGCAGGTTGCGGAAGAGGGAATCTCTCAGTTAATCACCAAAGTAGATACCTTGATTATTATTCCCAATGACCGGTTGCTGGAACTTTCTGACAACAAAACTTCGGTAGATGGCGCCTTCAAAATGGCTGATGAGATTCTTTGCCATGCTGTTCAGGCCATTGCTGAAGTAATCACCGTTCCCGGGATGGTTAATCTTGATTTTGCTGATATTCGCGCTATCATGAAAGACGCTGGACCGGCCTGGATGACAATGGGTCGTGGTTCTGGCGCCAACCGGGCAGTGAATGCTGCCAAAGAAGCTTTGGCCAGTCCCATGCTGGATGTCAGCATCACCGGCGCCAAGGGTGTTCTTTTCAATGTATGCGGTGGCAATAGTCTAACACTTTTCGAGGTCAGCGATGCTGCCAAAATTATTGGTGAGGCAGTCGATCCTGAAGCCAATATCATCTTCGGTGTAAATGTAGATCCGAATATGGGCAATGAAGTCAGATTAACTTTAATCGCTACCGGTTTCGCCTCCAGAGATCAAATTTCCGGAGCGGCCCGTGACAAGGCAATCATGAAGACTCTCAGGAATCTAAAATCAGAAGATGATTTATCAGTTCCGGCATACATGAGATACCGCGGTAGCTATAAAAAATAACATTGGTGTTTAGCCTTCTAATCCTGGCATATGGTCGCCAGATGGGGAGCAGTTTCAGCAGACCACTGCTCCCCATCTCCTTAAAAAGGAAACCAGTCTTTCCAGTCTGGAGTTTTTAAGTGAAAGAGATCAAAATCGAAGAACAACTGTGTGTTTTTATCAAAAACTTTTGTGATGATTTATGCAGCTTGGAACTCCTGCTCTTTTTTAGCCGGCATCCTAATGCCAGGTTCAACCGTTCGGCAGTGTTACATGTAGTTTCTGCAAAAAGATTTGATTCCGCTGTGGCGTTAAAAAAGCTGATCGATAATGGAGTAATAGTCACCCACACCGAAAATGGTATTACTTTGTATTCTCTAACCAAATCCGAGCCTATCCAGTCACTTGCTTTAAAAATGTTAAATATTGATCAAAGTCAGTGGCAGGTTATTTTGTTACAAATTTTAGAGGCGCAGGATATTCGGGCAGAATAGCGTGCTTTGGCATTTACCATTGATTGTTTTGGTTGCACATGACAGTCGGTTCAAATTGGACTCTCCTTCCACCGTTGTCATTTGACATACCGGGTATCCCCCTTAATCACTATTCTCCTTCCTTAGTGATTAAGGGGGTGGAACCCAGAGATGTTTCAATTGTAACAAATCAGTTCTGCTTCTACTCGCTGAAAAGTATTTTCAACATCGATTCTTTAAAATCTGCTAAAATATAGAACTACGTTACCATCAATGTTCCGTTCACTTATTCCTCACATCCCCCGAATCAAAGCAAGAGGTTGAAAATATGGACTATAATGTTGAAGTAAAACTGTTAGCCGTAACTGACAATAGTGAAAATCTGGTGGAGAAAGCCGGCCGCTTGTGTTATGCCACCGGGGAAAAAACTGGAACTGTTGAAAAGTGGCTGCAATCCCGGATCAAGCAGGGACATGAAAGCTTGATTGAACACGCTTCGGCCACTTTTTATATTAAAGCCAGCCGGGTCTTGACCCATGAACTGGTACGTCACCGCATCGGCGCCTATTCCCAGCGCAGTCAACGCTACGTTAAAGAAACCAAATCTGATTATATTATGCCACCGGAAATTTACGCCAAAGATGGAGCTGAAGCTGAAATATTTAAAACAGCTATGAAAGCGGCCTGGGATTCTTATGGTAAACTATTAGAAGCGGGAGTAAAACCGGAGATTGCCCGCTATGTTCTGCCTAATGCCTGCGCTACAGAAATAATATGTACCTGGAATTTCAGAGAGATTAGACATATTATCAAAATGCGTACCAGTCAGGCGGCTTTACCAGAAATTCGTTGCGTAGTAGGAATAATCAAAAAAATCATGCAAGAAAAAGCACCCAGAGTTTTTGGAGATCTCTGAAACCCTGTTCTGACTTGTTAGTGAATAGGTTAAATTTGCTATAATAACAAGGAACTATGAAATATAAACTTGGTCTTGACATTGGCTCAATAAGCGTCAAACTAGCTTTGTTAGGTGACACCGGTAAGGTAATCAGACTGGATACCAGAAAGATATCCACTCACCCCATAACAGCGCTGAATTCTTTATTAACTGACTTAAGTTGTGTTGTGCCACTGGATGAGATTGCTTCCGTAGGCATTTCTGGAAGCGGCAAAGCCGTTGTTCCTCCCGGTTTTCTCTGGACTGAATACAGCAGTTCATTAGCCATTGCCGCCGGTCTGTTGCATTTCAATCCGGATGCCAGATCCATTATTCAGATAGGCGGACAGAGTTCACAAATCATCGAACTGGAAGATGGTCTTGAAAAACCCTGGAAAACAGTTTCTAACCCGCTCTGCGCGGCCGGTACCGGGCGCTTTTTAGAGCAGCAGTCCTACAGGTTAGGAATCAAAATTGAGGACTTTGGCGCTCTGGCGTTAAAATTCCAGGGCTCCGCTCCCCGTATTGCCGCTCGCTGCAGCGTATTCGCTAAAAGCGATTTGATTCATTTGCAGCAAAAAGGTGTTTCTGTAGAAGCAATGCTGTATGCTTTATGCGAAAGCATCGCCAGAATGGTGGTGGCCTTGAAAAAAGGTCCTTTTGCTGAGCCTGTCTATCTGGTAGGCGGAGTAGCCTCCAATGGCGGAATAGCCAAAGCTCTGGGCGAGATGCTGTCCGAACGCAACGGCCACAATGTAAAAATCAATATTCCACCCGATTTTCTGTTTATAGAATCAATCGGCTCAGCTCTGTTAGCCAGCCAAAAACCGGCGCAATTACAACTACTTCCCACCGATAATGAAGGTACGGTATATTTTGAAACTCCCAAATTGGCGGATCTGGTTCTGCCAGGTAATGCGCTCAAAAAGAGCACTAAAACGGGAGGGAGAGCTTATCTAGGGGTGGATATCGGTTCCACCAGTACCAAGGCGGTAATTCTGGATGAATCAGGTCAAAATATACTGGCTAAAAATTATATCATGACCGCCGGGCGGCCGGTGGATGCGATCAAACAGGTATTAGAGAATTTGGTCAAGGAAGGAGCAGAAACACTGGATATTGCCGGGGTAGGTGTGACAGGTTCCGGACGATATCTTATTGGTAGTTTAGTTGGCGCTGACATTATCAAGAATGAAATCACAGCCCAAACCAGAGCCGCGATGGATGTCGATCCTGATGCGGATATCATTGAGGTCGGAGGTCAGGATTCCAAGCTGGTGATCAAACGCAATGGAGTAGTGGTGGATTACCAGATGAACAAGGCCTGTGCAGCCGGCACCGGCAGTTTTATTGATGAGATGGCTGAAATGCTGGGGATTTCAGTTAAGAGCGGAGAGTTCGCCAATCTGGCTTTAGAGGCCGACCATACCATTGATTTGGGAACCCGTTGTGCGGCTTTTATGGGGCAGGCAGTGCCTGCTGCACAGCGTGAAGGTGTGTCAATTGAAATAATTACTGCCAGTCTGGCTAATTCAATTGCCAAAAACTATTTATCTAAAGTGGTGGGTAACCGTAAATTAGGAAAAAAAATTATCCTGACAGGAGCCGTTTTTTATAATAAAGCAGTGGTTTCGGCGTTTCATCAGCAATTGCCTGACAAAGAATTGAAAGTGGCTGAACACCGTGAAGTCAGCGGAGCCATCGGTGCGGCTTTGTTAGCCAAAGAGAATCAGGTTAACGGGCAGGCTTCTAGATTCAAAGGTTTTCGCCGCGTGATTGAGGCTGACTGTAATTTATCGGCTTTTACCTGTAAAACATGTGATAATAACTGTTCAATCACCCAGATGAAAGTACCGGGCGAAAAACCCACTTTTTATGGCAGCCGGTGTGATAAATATGACAGTACCGTCGGTGTTGTCCGGAAAGAGACCGCCTTTGATGAAAGAGAAAAACTGCTTTTTAAAGAGTATTCGGAAGAAAAAGGCCAGGGTTTAAGGGTTGGATTGCCGCGGGCTCTGTTTATATATGATTTTGCGCCATTGTTGATCGGATATCTGAATGCTCTAGGAGTTAAGATAGTACTTTCTAACCGCACCAACAAACAAATTGTTGAAAAATCCATCGAGTTAGCCTATACCGATAGTTGCTTCCCCATCAAATTGCTGCATGGTCATGCCGCGGTTTTAAAAGATACGGACTATATACTATTTCCCTGTTCTATCAGAATGGGTTTGAAAGAAGGGGATGAGGATCAGAAATACGCATGTCCGCTGGTGCAAGCTTCTCCTTATATCATCAGAAATGTTCTGGGATTGGAAGACAAACTGCTTATTCCGATTTTTGATTTCAGCCGCGGCAACGATGAAGTGATTAAAAATCTAAAAATAATTGGTCAGAAAATGGGTTTCGGGGCTGATTTAGCCCAAAAAGCGGCGCTGGCAGGCCTGGAATCACAAAAAAAATACGAGGCTGCACGGGCGGAATCAGGCGCCAGACTATTGAGACAACTGGAAGAAAGTCATAAGGTAGGGGTGGTGATAATCTCCAGGGCTTATGTGTTTCAGGATGCGGGTGCCAATTTGGGTATTGCTGAAAAACTGGCTCAACTGGACGTGGTGCCGGTTCCTATGGACTTTCTGCCTCTTTCCTCGATCAAATCGAAGAAGTATTCTGACCGTCCCTACTGGTCTTATGAAAGCCGCATGCTGGCAGCCGCTGATATTTCAGCCCATAATCCCAACTTGTACGGACTCATTCTGACTAACTTCGGGTGCGGTCCCAATTCTTTTATCATCAATGAATTGGAAGATATCATGGGCGGGAAGCCGCTTGGGCAACTGGAAATAGATGAACATGCCGCTGAAGCCGGTTTGGTGACTCGTTTAGAGGCATTTGTAGACACTATCAAGGGATATGCCAAATCCGGAAAAACCACACCGGCTGTGAAACCTTCAGATATTTACCGGGGCACTGATTCAAGGGTTAAACCAGGTAAAACCTTAATCATACCGCGCATGGCGCCGCATGCCGATGTTGTGGCGGCTGCCATGCAGGCACATGGGATTAATGCCGTTTCTTTACCTGAACCGGATGAACGCAATTTATTGTATAGTAACCAATATACTTCCGGCACGGAGTGTTTACCTTACCGCGTCACCCTGGGTGACTTTTTACGCTTTTATAAAGAAGACGGTCATAATCTGGAGGATGTCGAAGGATTCATGAGCGGCTCCTTCGGACCTTGCAGATTGGGCAAATATGCAGTGGAACAGATTCATATATTAAAAGAGATCGGTTATGAACTCCCGATTATCACCACTGTTTCCAATAGCGCTTACCGTGACCTGGGACTGGGACCTGGATTTGAGCGGCTGGCATGGCGAGGAATTGTGGCAGTAGACAGCTTGCAGCGGTTATTGTGGCGGACTCGTCCTTATGAAAAAATTATCGGAGAAGCCGACAAGACGTTTGAAAAATATCTAAAGAATATGGCTGAATTGGTTCGTTCCAAATCAGACTTGCGTGATACCCTTTGGCAAGCCACTGCCGAATTTGGCACGTTGATTGATTTATCCCTGCCGCGCCGTCCTCTGGTGGGTATTAACGGGGAAATTTATCTACGTTCCAACGATTTTAGCAACAAAAACCTGGTCAGGGCTTGCGAAAAAGCCGGACTGGAGGTGGTAGTGTCCCCGATGGGTGAATGGTTCAAATATGTCGCTCATCGCAATTTGGAAGACGCGGTTAAAGACCGTAAATTAAAAAAGGTGATCATGAGCTATCTGAAGAAGAACATTCAATCCGGTGATGAGCGCTCCATTGCCGGAAAGATTGAGAATTTGATTCATGAAAAAGAACTATCCACCAGGGCGATTTTAGCCAAATCAGCAGAGTTCTTATCCTCGAGGTGTGGCAGTGAAGCGGTTTTTAGTATCGGCAGCGGTATCGAATGGCTGGAAAATCCGGAATACTGCGGTGTGATATCCGTAATGCCGCACGGCTGCATGCCGGGTGGTATTGTTGCCGCTATGGCTGACAAATTCAGTGCTATGTACAATAAACCATGGATTAACCTGACTTACGATGGATTTCTGGAAACCAACAATGCTATCCGCATTAATGAATTTGCTGAGCTGGTCAAGTTCTGCGACCGCTCCAATTCAAAATAAATTATCGTTCATCCGTTTACCTGGGTTCATATACTATTTGACTGCGGTTTTCTTGAGCATCAGGCCTTGAAAGCAGGTTTGGATGTACAATGACCGGAATGATATAAATAGATCACTGGTTAATTCACCGCGTACTGATGCGTTCAGATTTAATATTTTCATTGATATCCCAATGCAACGCCAAAAATTCCGGCGAAAAAAGACCACAGAAAAATTCTGTGGTCTTTTTAGATAGTCAAAATTGATTTTGGATTATGTAGCTTTAAGAGCTACAATTATATAGCTTTTAGCGCCCACCACTTCTTTGACACAGGGAATTTTTCGTAATATGCTCAATAAAGGTAAAGGCTGACTGATTTCCAGTTCCAACCAGGCGCTGCCATCCTCAGCGCCGCCCTTGGCCAAGATTCTCAAATTGTCGTTTTGTAACAATTGCCTTTCCATGTCATTGATCTGCTCTGAATCGGCAGGCGGGGCAATATCGACCTTCAATTTCCCTTTATAAACTTGCCCGGTCTCTTGTCCGAAGAGAGTATTGATTTTGTTTTGAGTTTCCGGTATTACTGCATTGACCTGAACGATCGGCGGTTGTTCAGTTTTTTCAGTGACCGTCAGTTTCACCTCAGATATTTTGGGAATATTCTGGACGGCAGCTTTTAGCGGAGGTGTTTCCACGGTCGTTGGTTTGACCGTCTCTATCGCCGCTGAACTAACTAACTTATCAAGCTTGGCCTGAATTTCTTGCATCAATATTTTTGAATTTTCCATTTGGCTGCGCACTTTGGATTTGGCTTGATCAAGAATACTTTCAGCTTCCGTCCTGGCCAGTTGCAGCAAGCTTTCTCTCTCAATCGCTGCCTTGCTTTTTGCCTCAGTGAGAGCGATATCGATCAATCGTTGATACTCTTTTTGAGCTTCCTCTTTGGCTTTGGTGATCAAGGCACCGGCTTCAATCTCGGCTAAACTCAGAGCTTTCTCGCGGCATTCGGATATGGCATTGTCTACCGCTTCAGTAGTTCTTTTTTGCACCAGAACCAGCTCCTCAGCCGCTTTTTGACGCATCTGGTTAGCACTGGATTTTACTTCTTCAGCTTGTTTATTGGCGGCTTCGGTGATCTGAAGTGATGTAGAAACTGCTTCCTGTTTTGCGTTAGTTATCATGGCTGTCGCTTGTTCGCGGGCGCTTTGAAGAATATTTTGACTGGATTTAGCTGCTTCATCACGGGTATTACGTAAAATTGATTCAACTTCCTTCCTGGTTTTTTCCCGCGCTTCTTTGCGGATTGTTTCTTCTGCCAGGTTAATCATTTTTTCGCTTTGTTGCCGAGCCTGGGAAAGGATAGTCTGATATTCGTTTTGAGCATTGGTTTGGGCTAGTTGAATCAAGCGGTTTGATTCTTCTTTGGCACGATCAATCAGGCAAGAAGATTCTTGATAAGCCTTAGCCAGGATCATTTTGGCTTCCTTGTCAGCCAAATCCCGTGCTTTTTCGCGCTCAACACGAATTGCATTCAGCAGTCTTTGTTTAAAATCTTCAACTTCAAATTCTATTCCGCCGATATCTTTTATGGTTTTATCAAAGGCGGTTACCATTTTGATAGCTCCTTTACTTTATTAATATCGCAGGCGCTGATATCATGCCAAAAGTGAAAAAATAGCAGTCAGGCTATCTCTTCCTGGTATCTATCCTTAATCCCATTCTACCCTTAAAGATAAAATATTAAATCAGTCTTTAGTCATGTAAGACCTGGTACTTTTGGACAGTATGGCATCAATATAGTGATGCAGTAACATTATTGTCGGTAGCAGTTGCAAACGGAAAAAAGACACTGCAATATAGTTGCCCGGTTGCTTAATAATATGAAGTCTGATATCGTAATAATTAAGTGAGATCCCAAAAATCGATACTGAATTGAGATTTTGGGATCTTATTGGTTAAGAAGGTCAGGTTTTATTGTATGATATCCGAACAAGAGTTTAACTCCTATTCGTTGAAACCGGAATTACTCTCACCGGCCGGTGACTGGGAAAGCTTGCAGGCTGCCGTGACCAATGGAGCTGATGCGGTTTACCTGGGAACCAGGGAGTTCAATGCTCGAACGAACGCTCGTAATTTCAATATAGACGATCTGAAAAAGACAGTGGACTATTGTCATCATCAGGGTGTCAAGGTTTACCTGACACTTAATATTCTTGTTAAAAATAGCGAACTACAGCGTTTTTTTGAGGTTCTTTCGCGAGCCTATGCTGCCGGGATTGACGGAGTGATTCTTCAGCATCTCAGTTTTGTTGAGATTGTCAAAAAGAATTATCCGGACATGGCGGTTTTTGTGTCTACCCAGGGCGCTATTGGTAATACACCCAGCGCACTATTGATGAAAGCCGCGGATCGAATTATCGTACCCCGTGAAACGCCTTTGGCTGAAATCAAGAAGATGGTCAATGCCGGCATTAAGGCAGAAATTTTTGTGCATGGCGCACTTTGTTTCGCCTATAGCGGTTTATGTCTATTTTCCAGTTTTGTTGCCAACCGCAGCGGCAACCGGGGCAATTGTGCTCAGTTATGTCGTCAAAAATACAACGCTGAATATCCCATGAGTACTAAAGAACTGTGCACTGTGCGCCAAATTCCCCAGTTTATTAAAGCCGGTATCACCGCTTTCAAGCTGGAAGGTCGAATGCGGTCACCGTTATACGTCGCGGTAGCCACCAGATTGTACCGTAAAGCTATTGATTCTTTTCTGGCCGGTGAGTTCAAAGTTCCGCAGAAAGAATTGTTGGAAATAGAAGTGGTCTTTAACCGCGAGTTTACTGAAGGTCTCATCAGCGGTGAAAAGGACCTTCTATCTGTAGAAAAACCGATGAACCGCGGCGCCTTGTTAGGGACGATCGAGAACGGTCAAATTGTATTGCAAAGACCGGTAAGAATTGGAGACGGTCTGGGCATCTGGAACAAAGAACATGTGACCGGGGCCGTTATTCAAACTCTTAAACAGTCAGGGCAACCGGTTCATTCAGCCGTTGCCGGCGAAAGAGTGGACCTGGGCATCGGAGCTAAAGAGGGCGCTCGTATTTTCCTGACATCCTCCACAGAAATCAAGATTGAACCAGATTTCACACGTAAAAATATTCCTGTGAAAAATCCGGTCAGGAAAATGGTCCAGGTGATTTTACCCCGCTTAATTAAACAAAAAGCTCCAGTAATGCAGCGGTTTATGGCCAGAGCCTACTCACTGACAGAAGCCCATGAAATATCACAGTCCGGTGCTGACATAGTATTTTATGATATCTTCGCCAGTGACTATCCGGAACCCGGGGAATGGCAAGACCAAACTTTGTTGGGAGCCTATATTCCTCGCATCCTGAATGATATGGAACTGAACCGGGCGGTAGCTTTATCAGGGCGTAAAAAACCGGGTGCAATTTTGACCGGTAATATCGGATTTCTGCCCCGCCGGGCCGCTTTCAACGTCCCGGTTTATCTGGATTATTCTTTAAATGTTTTTAACGATATTGATACCTTGTTTTTCAGGCAATTCAATGTATTACCGATACTGTCACCGGAACTCTCACTAATGGAATTGACCGGATTCAAAGATCGGGAAGTTGTAATATTCTGCCATGGAGATATCGTTCTGGTTAATACCAAAATCGCACTAAAATCAGATAGTTTGAAAGATGAAAAAGGTTATACTTTTAAAGTGCGTCAGGAAGGCAGCTACTGGCAAATCCTAAATAGCCGGCCTTTCGGGATGTTTAACGATATTAAAAAACTGCGAACAATAGGATTTAATCAATTTTATATTGATCAACAAGGCGAAAGCGCGCAGCAAATCCTGTTGTACCGCAATTTGCTTAAAGCTCCTGTGTCGGACCGCCGTGAACGTAAAGGCTATACCGCGGGTCATCTATACAAAGGGGTGGATTAAATGCCCATGTCATCAAGTCCCGCGGGCTAATACGGATTTTCACACTGGAGCAACCCGGAGTCTTGCGGTTGCTTCAGATCCACCTGGAAAAGATATTAATGCCACAAGTCATCAGTTTTTCTTCCCTTTCGTCAGCTGACAGAGCGGCGCTTTCGAAAATTCCTCCAAACCAAACTCCTATGTTATAATCAGATTATCCCATGTTGATTATTGAGAAATGTATTGCAATGGAAATGAATGAGATTAACTGTTGAGGACATTAAAAGAGCCATCACCGCCGCTGGAAATATAAACTCCTTTTCTGAGTTGTACTATCATGCCCTGGGTTGCCCGCCCCTTAAAGTCACCTCTCGTTTGGACATTGAACTGCCCTTACCTTCGCCCGCAGTCCTGTTGAAGCAGATAGATCCTGTTTTGACCAAAATAATCACTGAACCATGTCAAACTGATACCGATACCACTCCACCTTCAGAAATCAATCTTAATGTTGTAGCCGCGCCAGTTACCGGTCAAAATCTGGCAAAGTATTTAAAGGGTCTTTTGGAAAAAGAAAAACCGGATATTATCGCTTTAAACCTTGATCCTCTAACGTTATCTGCCGAAATGCGATATGCCTTCAGTCTGCCTTGTGCCGTAGGCTTCGCCTTTTCATCCGATGTTAAAACTGCCGGTAACCGTGAAATATACTTCAAGCGCCGCTTTACACCAGCGGGTTTATTTACTCAAACCATCTTGAACGGCTGGTTGATGAAGATACCGGTCTTGCCATTGGGTAAACGCCCGGCCGGGCCACAGCTTACTTTTGTCCCAAGTCAGGGGTATGTGGATCTGAGCTATTCCGAAACCGCCCGCTGGGACGGCCAAATCTACAACGCGGAAAGTGAATTAGACCACCTGTTGAGGCAGGATCATGAGGCTGCCTTCAGCGCCCAAGAAAGAGTCAGTCAGGATTTATTGAAATACGCCAGCGGTTCTCAACGCGGGCATCTGGTGGAGGAGAGTTGTTATTTTATCAGCCGCTTGATCGATGTTCTGATTTTTGAAAACTTCCGGGGGCGTATTCCACGGGTATTAGCAATCTCCGATCTGGCGCATTTCCAGGATATAAAATATTTAGGCGGTTTACTGAAAGATGGCATCACTGACGAAATCTATGTAGAAGCAAAAACGCCGTCCGATCATAAAAATGTTATCATGGATGGATTAAACCAGGCCTATAGCGAGAATGAGGCATTGGGGCAGGCGGAAGTATCCGGATTATTTTTGGGTCAATTGAATTACTTTGTTGAAAATCTACTTGGTGAAATCATCTCTGACGCACAAAGTCTACAAATTGCCGTGGAGATTTCTGAGCATACTCGCCGGCACCCCGATATTGTCAGAGGTGTCAGCGTTCGCGGCTCGATTGCCATGATTGAAGTTCTACGCAGCCTGGCATTACTCCGCGGCCATTTGACTCGTGAAGCTGTTGGGCGCGCTGCCCTTATCACGTTGACCCCGCGCTTAAGTGTTAAAGGTGAACTCCCGGCTGTGAATATATTAGAAGACATTCTGAAAGAGGTATTCTATGATTTCAGCTTCAGCTCTGATCCTTCTGATTCAGCCATGCGGTCAATTTGGAAATTGACCGGCGGAGATATCATGGATAAATTGAATCAGATGGGTAAGTTGCCGCAGGAAAACAGCGGTATCAGAAATGCTGATACCAAACCCTTGGTTTTCCCTGAAAGTGAGAGTAACAAAAATATACTGAAAAAATTGGAACAAATGGATTTCTTGAAAAAAGGCCAGAACGGGCAGTACAGCCTGACCCGCAAAGCACTTCAAACCATGCTGGACCAACTGGACCAAAAGATGAAGGCCAATGAAATCACGACGGAGGAATACAATCGTCAGAAAGCAGTTTTGCAAAGTAAAATGAAATCTCTCTCTCAGCCGCGTTTTAAAATGTCTTCTCGTGATCTGGCCGATACTATTATGGAACTGATTGATGCTCAGGATGGGCAGTGGAACAAAGAGATCAGTTTTCAGACGATGCGGACCTATTACCATATCAAGGAAAACAGTGATGGCGTTGACATCGGCGAATATAAACGAGACTATTATTCGCTGCAAAAATTGATCGATGATCTGGAAAAGCGGAAAATTTTAGGCGTGGCTGGGCCATCCTCCGGTATGACGTTGACTGGATTAGCTCTGGATATGCTTTTAAAGTATTTTGTTTCGCCAAAAAGAAATAGCGGTTATGTTCATGCCTTAACCGGGAAAGGTAAGGCTCTTTCAGATGAACGCAGTCAGGAAGTCCGCCGGTTTAGCTCTGGTGACGCCTTCAGAGATATTGCCGTTCGCCCGAC
>DAOUAU010000213.1:0-3942 GCA_034433195.1 Dehalococcoidales bacterium | reverse complement strand
GGAAAATATGAATCCGTTATTTACACGTGTTCAGGCTTATTTTACTGTTTTCGGTAAGATATTATTTGATTTAACGTACCCTCCTTCGGTAATATTTTAGATGATTCAATTCGGATCCTTGATTGTCACAGCTTAGTAGGTTATGATTTAGTCGTATATGGGAAACAGAAAAAGCCATCAGATCTCCGGTTTTAGTAAATTCCTGATTTTTTCGGGAATTTGCCTTTTTTTCATCCTGGCAATCGCTTTGTTGATTGACTGGCAGTGGAACAACATCTCCAATTGGTGGACGAAAACTTCTACCGGCATCGCGCAGTTGTTCGGATGGGGTTTCATCATGATGGTGCTGATCATTCTGACTCTGGCCGTGGTAATTCTTTCCCAGCCCCGTTTGCTCTGGCGTTATTGGAACAAATGGCTGGGCAGCATGATATTGATGGCGGCAGTCTGGGGCATAATGGGCTTTATCCCGGGTCACGGCTTACTGGACGGGTATAGTCTGGGAGGTGATATCGGTAAAAGTATCATCGGCCATTCACTGCCCGTAGGAATTCTGATAGTTTTACTGATTTTGGTCCTGGGGGTTTTCTTTGTTGTTCCCAGAGGTTTTGCTCATTTTATGTCCGCACTTTTCGAGAGAATTTTTTCTAAAATTCACCGACCTGATAGTGCTCCGGCGGAGATTCCCATACCAGGATCACAGGCCGGTATGGTCACTACATTGAAAAGCCAGGGAAGTGCGCCAGAAAATAAAAACAGCGCTTTCCCCAGATATCAAACGCCAGCTAAATCCAAACCAGTTTATCCTGTCGAAGGCTCCAAGAACTGGCTTTGGAAAAAACTGCATCCGGCTAAAGAAGACCATCCGTCTATGGTTCCACCAGAGGTTAAAGGTCAAGGTGTAATACCGGCTACGGAAGCGCCCCTGGACACGGTTGAAGCACAAAAAACGGAACTTCCGGTTACACAACAGCCAAACGCCGATGCTGAAAAGAAAGATGATAAGACCAAAAATCCGAATGACGCCAGGAATATGAAACAGGTTGCCCAGGAGGTATGGAAAAAATATGGAGAATCCGGCGCCCAGACCACTACCGACGGGTGGAGATTGCCGCCTCTGGAAATTTTAGATAACACGCCTGAGGTAGAATTCTCCCAGGTTGATAATACCAAAAAAGCCAAATTGATTGAAGACGCGTTGGCCAGCTATGGTGTTGAGGGCAAAGTTGTTCAGATCAATGTGGGTCCTACGGTCACTCAATTCGGCGTTGAACCCGGTTGGGACAGAAAAACCCGGGAAATCAAAGAAAAAGACAAAAATGGTGAGATACAGATTAAAACCGAAGAAGTGGCGCGCACTCGCGTCAAAGTAGACCGTATTACTTCGCTTTCCAATGACCTGTCGCTGGCACTGGCAGCTCCCAGCATTCGTATAGAAGCCCCGGTACCGGGAAAATCGGTAGTCGGGATAGAAGTACCAAATACCAGCATTGGTATAGTTAGTTTGCGCAGTGTTGTGGAATCCAATATCTACCAAAAAATGCAGGCCAAAGCCAAACTCTCCATCGCCCTTGGCAAAGGCGCCGGAGGCGAATCAGTGGTGGGCGACCTGACCAAAATGCCTCATCTGTTAATCGCAGGCGCTACCGGCAGCGGAAAAACCGTCTGTATCCACACCATTATCTGCTGCTTGCTTTTGCACAATACCCCTAACGATGTAAGATTCATTATGATTGACCCCAAGCGGGTTGAACTGACCTCTTACAACAGCTTACCTCATCTGGCAACGCCGGTTATTGTAGAAACCAACCGAGCTTTGCTGTCATTGCGCTGGATGGCACAGGAAATGGATAAACGGTATCAGGTAATGGCCTCCGCCCGGGCACGAAATATTGAAGCCTATAATAAACTGCGGCCCAATGAAAAAATGGCTTATCTGGTGCTGGTTGTTGATGAACTGGCGGATTTGATGATGACTTCCGGTGAAGAGGTTGAACATACTTTATGCCGCCTGGCGCAATTGGCCCGTGCTGTGGGAATTCATTTGATAGTGGCTACTCAGCGTCCTTCCGTAGATGTGGTGACCGGCTTGATCAAGGCTAATTTTCCCTCTCGCATCAGTTTCGCTGTTACCTCCCAGGTGGATTCTCGCACTATCCTGGATAGCGGAGGAGCTGAAAAACTGCTGGGCCGCGGTGATATGTTGTATATGCCTACCGAAGCCGCCAAAGCCAAGCGGTTACAGGGATGTTTTCTGTCTGATGCTGAGATAGAAAGAGTGGTCTATTTTTGGAATAACCAAAAAAAAGAAACGGCTTCGCAACTGAAGATGGATGATCTGGTGACTGAAGAATCAGCAAAATTGGAAAAATTACCGGAGGACCCGCTGTTAACGGAAGCACGTCAGTTAATGGATGAACATGAGCATATCTCAGCCTCATTTTTGCAAAGGCACCTGAGAATCGGATATCCCCGTGCGGCACGCCTGATGGAACAACTGCAAGAAGAGTTGAAGGATGAAGCCGCTGGATCCGAAAGCGGAGTACCGGATGAAGATGCCGGAGAAAAACCCCGTTAGCAGTAATATTTTCGAAAATATATAGAAGAATCTACCGCTTCAAATCAGCGGTAGTTTTTTTTATGAAGATGGGTAGAAGAACCCCCGCCGGATTGTCCGAAAATGCTGACAGAGATATTCTCTGAGCAGCTATGGTTCAGTGGCAGCGCTCCCCGAAATGGTTTTGGCCGCGTTTTGCAGGGCGCGTTTGCTGCGTAATTCAACAATTTGAGGGATTAAAAGACCGAAAATCAGCCCGAAGGTCATCACATCCACAATGGGAAAGGTCAGCCAAACGCCTTCCAGATGATAAATATCAGACATCAATAACAATACCGGGATTAAAAAAATGGCAGTTCTTGCCATGGAGGTTATAAAGGCTTTAGCGGCTTTACCAAGGGCCTGAAATACGGTTGATCCCACCATTAAAAAGCCCATCAGATACATAAAGAAAAAAGCCCTTTGTATAGCGTAGATGCAGTGATCTATCAAATCCGGGTCGCTGGTAAAGACGCGGACAAACGGTTCCGGCATGAAATACAATACGAAAAACGCCGCCAGACAGACAGAGGTGGAGTAAATAACGGCTATCTTTATCCCTTTGAGAACACGGTCATAACGTTTGGCGCCGTAGTTAAAACCGATTATTGGCTGCAAAGCCTGACCGATGACGATACCCGGCATGACGGAGAACATCATGATGCGGTTGATGATGCCAAAGGTTGATACAGCCAGATCACCTCCGTGCTCCATCAGCAACCTCATGACCAGAATCCCGGTCACGCTGGATGCCAGTGTGGCGGCCAGGGCGGAGACGCCGATGGCCAGAATTTCTCTTAAAATCCGCAAATCCGGCACCAGGTTGATCAGCCTGATTTTGAGCAGGCTATTTCCTTTCAGGTAGTAAGTCAGGAAAATAGCGGCCGAAGTGAATTGAGCAATAATGGTACCTAAGGCGGCTCCTTTTACTCCCCAACCGAACCAGATAATAAATACCGCATCCAAAATGATGTTGATCACCGCCCCGGTAATTTGTGCTATCATTGGCAGGCGTGTATTGCCCTCCGAAATGCACAGGCCGTTAAAGGACATTACAAAGGTATTGGCCACCATGCCAATGAAGACAATTGTCATATAGTCACGGGCATAAGGCAGTATAGTCTCAGAAGCTCCGGCCAGTTTAAGCCAGAAGTCAGGATTGGCCAGCCCCACCGCGGTAATAATCAAAGAGGCAATCAGGTTAAATGAGATAGCATTCCCCAATGTTTTTTGGGCCCTGATGATGTTTTTACCCCCGATAAGTCTGGATATCAGAGAGGCGCCGCCCATTCCAGTGACTTGCCCGATGCCCATCGAAAGCATCTGAAAAGGAAAAACAATAGATA
>DAOUAU010000212.1:0-3079 GCA_034433195.1 Dehalococcoidales bacterium | reverse complement strand
CGCGCTTGCTGGTGACCAACCGCAAAGAAGGCAGCCTGACACACCGCCATTTTTTCGATCTGCCTGACTATCTCAAAGCCGGAGATGTCCTGATATTCAATAACAGCCGTGTGATTCGCGCCCGGCTGCATGCCATTCGCCAGGATAACGCCCAAAAGATCGAAATTATGCTGCTGCGTCGCCTGGAAAGAAACATCTGGGAGTCTTTGATCGGTTCGAAAAAACGGGTCCAGGCGGGAATGAAGGCTGACATGGAAGGTTATTCGCAGGTTCAGGCTGAAGTGCTTGAATTGAAAGAGGCCGGGGTGCGGGTCGTCCGTTTCTCGGATGAAACGGTCCTGCCGCAAATCGGGGAGATACCTTTACCACCCTATATTCACGCTCCGCTGGCCGATCCGGAACGTTATCAAACGGTCTATTCCGAGCCTGAAGGCAGTGTTGCCGCGCCCACTGCCGGTCTGCATTTTACCCCTGATCTTTTGACCCGCATCAGAGCGCTGGGGGTACATTGTCTATTCGTCACTTTACACGTTGGGTTGAATACTTTCCGTCCGGTACAGGTTGAAAATATCACCGAAGCCCCTATTTTCCCGGAGTACGGTATCATCACTCAATCCGCGGCTGACCAGATCAATCTGGCCAAAGCCGAAGGCCGCCGCGTCATTTGCGTGGGAACGACCTCTGTCAGGTTGGTTGAATCAGCAGCCCACGCTGCCGGAGGTCAAGGTATCCAGGCCTGGGACGGTTTCGTCAATGATTTCATTTCACCGGGATACCAATTTAAAGCCATGGATGCCCTGATCACCAATTTCCACCTGCCTAAATCCACCCTCTTGATGTTAGTTTCCGCTCTCACCGGCCGAGACCTGATGTTTAAAGCCTACCATGAAGCCATTCAGCAAAAATACCGCTTTTACAGTTTCGGCGATGCCATGTTAATCCTGTAAAACTGGCAACCAGATCCCCCTCCGTCATTTTCTTTAAAACCTTCTAGTTTCTGTCTGTTAATGCCAGCGCCACAATTGGTCGTTATACGAATTCATCGTATATGATTGACAGAACTCAAAAAGCGGACTAGTATGTAAATATTCAAATATTTATGCAAGGGAGGGATATCAATGAAGAATAAACTGGTTACCTTTCTTGGGGTTGGTTGTCTGTTACTGATATTACTGGTTATCTCTGCCTGTGGAACTACCAAAACCACCGCTCCAGCGAGCGTCACTACCACCGCACCTGCAAGCGTCACTACCACCGCACCTCCGGTCGGAGTGCCTCAAGTGCTGACTGTCAACCTGAGCGGCGAGCCTGCCACCATTGACCCCAACAAAGCCTCATGGTCGCCTGAAAGAACGATCATCGGGCAACTCTTTGAAGGCCTTCTCGGGTTCAATCCGGATCTGAGCCTGAGAGCCGTCACGGCTAAAGAGATACCCACCACCACCAATGGCGGAATTTCGGCGAATGGACTGACTTACACTTTCAAACTGCGTCCGGAGGTGATCTGGAGCGACGGCAAAAAAGTGGTTGCCAGCGATTATGTATACAGTATCAAGCGTATGTTGAGCCCCGAAATAGCTTCCGAATACGCTTCCTTCTATTATGATATTGCCGGCGCTGAAGACTATAACAGTGCGGGTGAAAAAGATGAAGCCACCAAAGCCCAGCTAAAAGCAGCCGTTGCTGTTAAAGCACTGGATGACTACACCTTACAAATCGTCCTGGCCCAACCGCGCCCCACCTTCCTGCAAATTATGGCATTATGGCCGGCTTACCCCACTCCAGAAGCAATCATCACCAAAGCCGGGGATAAATGGACCGAAGCTGGAACTCTGGTTGGCAATGGCCCCTACCTTCTGGCGGAATGGGTCCATCAGGACCACATCACTCTTAAGATTAATCCCAATTACTGGGGAACCAAACCCGGGTTGACCCAGATCAACATCAAGATGATTCAGGACCAGAACGCCGCCTTTGCCGCATATAAAAATAACGAACTGGATCTGGTTGCTCCGCCAGCTGGAACGGAAAAATCTGTAATGGCAGATCCTGTTTTAAGTAAAGAAATCTTGCGTTACAACGAACTGGTCACGTTTGCATTCCAGTTCAACGTTACCAAACCGCCTTTTGATAATGTTAAAGTCCGCCAGGCTTTTTCCTCCGCTATAGACCGGCAAGTCTATATCAATAATGTGCGCGGCGGAGTGGGTAAAGCCGCTTTAAGCTGGGTTCCACCCGGGATGCCTGGTCACGATCCCAATCTGGGCAGTGAGTATGCTTTTAATGTAGCCCGGGCCAAGCAGCTGCTCAGCGAAGCCGGGTATGCCGATGTCAGCAAACTGCCGCCTATCAAGTTTTCATACAACAATGCCGGAACGAATCCGATTATGGCCCAGTTCCTGCAGGGACAAATGAAAGACAATCTGGGCATTCAGATTACTCTGGATCCCCTGGAATCCAAAGCCTTCACCCAGTTCATCAATTCTAACCAGCATCAATGGGCCTGGTTTGGTTGGGGCGCTGATTACCCCGATCCGGACAACTGGCTGCCTGAATTATTTGGCACCAAAGCCGGGAACAACCATACCATGTACAGCAATCCTGCCTTTGATGCTCTGGCCAAACAAGCCAAACAGGAATTGGATAACACCAAGCGTCTGCAGATGTGGGCTCAAGCTCAAGAAATGGTAATGAAAGACGCACCCATCGTGACCATGTTCTACCGCGAACGTTTCTACGTGGTTAAACCCACTGTCAAAGGATTAACCACTACCGGTATGGACGGCCAGGTCCCCGGTGATATGTTCTGGAATAAAATTACCATTTCCAAATAGTGGCTCTCCATTAATAACAGGCTTTTTCGGGGGGTGGATTCCAATCAGTGATTCCACCTCCCGAGAGGATTTGACGGCATTTTATGGTCAAATATATTCTCCGACGACTGATGTGGTTGCTGGTGGTGTTGCTGGTTGTCAGTTTTCTGACTTTCAGCCTGATGCATCTGGTGCCCGGCGGTCCCTGGGACCGGGAAAAGCAGCTTTCTCCCCAGGTTATTCATAACCTTAACCTGAAGTATGGT
>DAOUAU010000211.1:0-12746 GCA_034433195.1 Dehalococcoidales bacterium | reverse complement strand
CTGTACTATCACGGTGACATCATATTTATGACAGCCTTCAGCTATTTTTTTAAAACCGGCGATTTGGTCATCCGACCAGAGTCCCAATTGACCATCTGACAGCCGTCCTTTGATATTGACGCAAGTGGCTTCGATGATAATCAAGCCAGTTCCCCCTTTGGCTCTGTCAATGTAGTGCTTGATATGAGCTTCAGTAGGCTGACCATTACGGCTTGGGTATTCAAAACAGACCATTGGCGGCATCACTACCCGGTTTTTGATGATTTTCGTGTTGATCTTTATTTCCGAAAAAAGGTTGCTCATGGTCACTCCTGTTCCTAATTTTGGCTACTTAAGACATCCCCGGATAATGGCATCAGTCACCAGGCAAACGCGCTTGACAGCTTTTACATCATGAACACGTACAATATCAACTCCGCGGGTGATACTTACCACCACGGCCGCGGAGGTACCCTCTACTCTTTCCAGCGGCGGAACCCCCAGGATCATTCTTATAAATGACTTGCGGGAGGGCCCCAATAAAATGGGATATTTCAAAATTTTTACTTCATCCAATCTGCGAATAATTTCCATATCGTATTTCCAGGTTTTGCCAAAGCCCAAACCGGGGTCTACAATAATGTTTTCATCCGGCACTCCGGCGGCGCAAGCTATTTCAATACTGTGACGCAGAGACGTGATTACTTCTCCGACACAGTCATCATAATATCCGGTGTCGCGTGCAATAGAAGCATCAAATGCGCCTTTTTTACGCTGGTTGCTCATCAAAATAATTGGCACGCGGTATTGCACAGCCAGTTCGGCTAAACGAGGGTCATTATTCAAACCCCATTGATCGTTGATGATTGACGCGCCAGCCTCCAGAGCCTGCCGTACCACCGCATATTTGTAGCTGTCAATGCTGATTGGAATTCTGGTGTGTGCAGCAATTTCCCGGATGACCGGAACAACCCTTTGAATTTCTTCTTCAACTGTGACCGGAGTGAAACCTGGTTTGGTTGATTCTCCCCCGATATCCAGAATATCAGCACCTTCAATCACCATGCGTTCGGCTTGAGCTAAAGCTGTTTCAACATCCCGCAGGCCGTCTCCCGAAAAAGAATCGGGGGTAACGTTGATGATACCCATGATATAAGTCCGTTCTCCCCACCTGAATTCACTCTGGCCGGCTTTGGTTGATCCACGCTCGGACATTCTTCTCGATGATCCTCAAAGTTATTTTCTAACATTTTACCATATACTGTAGTTCAAGTTTTAAAAAAATTTTTAGAATATCAATGCGGGTTTGATTCTCCCGTAATCAGAGTCAAGAATGCTGAACAGCATATTGTTGAGAGTGATGTTTGCCCAAATCGTCTGACCGTGTTAAAATTTCGATATTCAAGTATGCGGTTATTGAGGTTAAAAATGTCCGAAAGTATTGAAAAAATGGTGCGTATTGATATGAGCCGCTTTGGGGCTTACTCACCCTGTAAGTCACCAGAGATGGTTTCGCGCCAGACAGGCATCCCGGAGTCTGAAATTATCAAGCTGGATGCTAATGAAAACCCTTATGGTTGTTCTCCGCGGGTCAGTCAGGCTTTATCCAGATATCCTTATTTGAATATTTACCCGGACGCCAATCAGACAGAACTGCGTGAGAGCCTTTCACTTTATCTGGGTCTAGGAATGGAATACCTGGTAGCCGGTAATGGCAGTGACGAATTGATTGATCTGCTGCTGCGCATGTTTTTAGAGCCGGGTGATGAAGTGATTATCAATGTGCCCACTTTTGATATGTACCGTTTTAGTACCGAGGTTTGCCGCGGCAAACTGATAGAGGTTCTCAGAAAAAAGGACTTCGAGGTTGATATAGAAGCTGTTAAAGCCGCTGTGACCAAAAAAACAAGGTTGATTTTTGTCACCAGTCCGAACAACCCGACGGGTACTGTGATTTCCGAAAACGATATTCGGGAACTAATCAATTTGGGGTTGCCGCTGGTGGTGGATGAAGCTTATTTTGAGTTTAGCGGAAATACCGTTGTTTCATTGGTTCCGAAATTTGACAACTTGATGGTATTACGCACCTTCAGCAAATGGGCCGGGTTGGCCGGTTTGCGAATCGGTTACGGTGTGTTTCCTTTGAAAATAGCCGATATTATTTTAAAGATAAAACCGCCTTATAGCATTAATATGGCGGCAGCGCTGGCTGCCAGAATATCAATTCAGGAGAAGGATTACCTTTTGGGGACAGTGGGGAAAATGATCCAGGAACGAGGACGCATGTTTGGAATGCTGCAAGAACTGCCCTTTTTGAAACCGGTTCCTTCTCAGGCGAACTTTATTTTGTGTGAGGTTACCCGTGGTGATGCCAAATACCTGCAAGATGAATTATTAAGACGAGGCATTTTAGTCAGGTATTATAATACTCCTTTACTGCGTAATTATATCCGCATCAGCGCCGGCAAACCCGAACAAACGAATAAAATAATTCAGGCTCTTAAGGAAATAGGGGGGAAATAAATGCGCAGGACATCTGTCATTAAACGTAATACACAGGAAACCAGCATTGGATTGGAGCTGGATTTGGATGGTACCGGAAAATGGGAGATGTGCACCGGCATCAGGATGTTTGATCATTTGCTCTCCCAATTAGCCCAGCATGGCAAATTTGATATCAAGATTGCTGCCAACGGTACTGATCTGCATCATGTTATCGAAGACGTTGCTATCTGTCTGGGAAAAGCGTTTAATGAGGCTCTGGGCGAAAAACGGGGTTTGGTTCGCATGGCTGAAGCCACCGTTCCAATGGATGATGTTCTGGTCTCGGTCGTGGTTGATTTGAGCGGACGTCCTTACACTGTTTTAGATTTATCATTTAAAGACAATGATATGTCGGGATTCCCGTCAGATTTGGTCCGCCATTTTTTGGAGTCCTTTGCCACTGAGGGACGTATGAATTTGCATGCTGCAGTCAATTATGGCAATAATGATCATCATAAGGCTGAGGCTTTATTTAAGGCTCTCGGCAGGGCGCTGGATAAGGCTACGCGGATCGATTCCCGCATTGGCGGTCAATTGCCAACTACTAAAGACTTGTTATAAAAAAATCCGGCTCTTTCCGTTATAAAAAAAGCGTGGTTTTTAAAAACCACGCTTTTTAGTTTTTTTGACGGCCTAATTTATGGTGATCAACCCCTGCTTAAGAGCCAGCACCACTGCCTCTGTACGAGCGTTGGCATTTAGTTTTCTGAGAATTGAGGTAACGTGATTTTTGATGGTTTGTTCGCTGATACCCAGCTCAGCGGCGATTTGTTTATTCAAATAGCCCTGTCCAATGTATTTTAAGATTTGCATTTCACGCGGAGTGAGGGGAGACAAAAACTGCTCGGCTTCACTGCGCCTGGATAGTTCCTGAAACTGCAATAATACTTGCTCCGCCAACTTTGGACGAGCCGTCAAAGATTCGTTGATAGGATGCTCACCCTGGGCTACTCTGCGGATGGTTTCTACCAGATTTTCGGCAGTAGTTTCTTTGCTAAGATAAGAAGCGGCTTGCCCTTTTAGCACTTCAAATAACTGTTCGTCATTGGGATCTGAGGCCAACACTACAATTGCAATACTGGATGAATGCTGTTTAATCTTTCGGGACAGGGTTAAACCGCTTTCGGTGGCTCCATCGATATCCATCAAGGTTACATCAGGCGGGTTATTGTCCATGAAGGTTAAAACGCCGTCATTGATTTCGGATACACCCACCACCACGATATCAGGAAGATCGGAAAGAGAGTGCTGGATGCCCTGACGGAAAATGGACTGCTGACTAACAATGAAAACCTGAATCTTACCTTCCACTTACTCTCCTCCCCTTAAAACAATGCAAATACGGACGATTTTATTTAGACTTTTCTGCCATCTCCAATGTTTTGGGCACTATGGCTAGAAAGACTTGAACTAATTCCGGATCAAATTGTGTTCCGGAGCCATTTTTAATTTCTTGAATCGCGGCCTCCCGTGTTAGTGTTTTGGAATATACGCGAGATGAGGTCATAGTAGCATAAGAATCCGCAATAGATAGAATCCGGGATTCCACAGGAATTTGTTCCCCTTTCAGCCCATCCGGATAACCGGAACCATCAAATTTTTCATGATGATGCAAAATACCCTGAACGCAGGGTGTTAATTGTTTGGTATGACCGACTATGGCGGCCCCCATTTTGGCATGGGATTTGATAACCTCCCAATCTTCATCTGTCAATTTATCTTTTTTATGTAATAACTCATCATTAATCCCGATTTTGCCAATATCATGCAGCAGAGCGCAGGTGCCTAACCGGTTGATTTCAAGCGCATTCATGCCCAGTTTTTCTCCTATGGCCACGGCGTAATCATGTACCTGTTTCGAATGATTATGGGTATGACGGTCGCGGTTATCAACAGTGGCAGCCAGAGCATAAATGGTACTCAGTGCTCCGCTTTCGGTTCCCTCCGTAATTCTGATATTAACTGATTCAAGTTGAACGGAACTGAGACTGGATGTAGAACAAACGCTGCGGTTGCGGCCTGAACGTTTTGCTTTGTAGAGAGCAGCATCGGCGGCAGCGACCAATTCACCTGAGGTAATGCCATCACTCGGCCAACTGGATAAACCCAAACTAATGCTGATCGGAATGGAACCGATTTCGATTCTGGCGAAGGTTTGCTGTCGAACTCTCTCGGCTACTTTAAAGGCGGATTCGATAGAGGTCTGCGGCAGAACAATAGCAAATTCATCTCCGCCGTAACGAAACGCTCTGTCAGCTTCGCGGATAGTATTTTGGATGATACCGCCGACCTGGCGCAAAAGTTCATCACCGGTCAGATGACCATAATTATCATTGATGTTTTTCAATGAATCAAGATCAATTAAAATAAATGAAAATACTCCACCGTAACGAGAGTGGCGCCCGATTTCACCTGTCAATGTCTCATCCAGAGAACGGCGATTAAGCAAACTGGTTAGTCCATCTACCCGGGCCAGACGTTCGGTCCTGGCATATAAACGGGCGTTTTCGATGGGCATGGCAATCTGGGCAGACAATTGCTGCAGCAAATTAATCTGTCGGATGGTATAGGCATTGGGTTTGCGAGAGGCCACTACTAAAGAACCAATGATTTTATTGGAAATCGTTAACGGTAAATAAGATACCGAACGGACGCCATGTTGAAGAAGGTAGGTGGCGCTGGTAAAACGGGTTTGTTTGCTTAAATCAACATCTGTGGTAGGTTTGGCATGCATCGCCACCCACTCTGCTCCAGAACCTTTCAACGGTAACCTCTCACCCACTTTCCAGGGCGATCCGATATCAGTGGCGATCGCCATAAAATTTATCTCCAGATCTTCTATGACTTCTATGGCCGCCCAGTCAACATCTACTACCCGTTTCAATTCTTGAATGAAATGATCATAGATCCTCTGAATATCCAGACTGGAGGTGATAATGGCATTAGAACGGTTGATCACTGACAGTTCTTTTTCCCTTTCTCTCAACTGCTCACTGATATACTCTTTTTCCATGCTGACGGCTACGCGATTGATGACATCTTCCAGAATAGTGTATTCTTCCAGATTGTAACGGCCGGATTTCTTGCCGTCCATGATCAAAATACCAATTAACCGGTCGCGGCTGATTAAGGGTATAAATAATTCAATCTGGTTTTTTTCAATGATATCTTTTTCCTGCTGCCATAAACCCAGGAATTCAGGCATAACGGCCATGCTATCACGGGTCAAAGGATGGCGCTCCCGCTTCAAATATTCTACTACCGGGTTATCTCCTCTAATCTTCAAACCCGATAGAGAGTTTTCCTTACTGGTAGATTCGATGGACTGCGTGTCAAAATCGCCGTTACTATCGATAAACAACAGTCCGGCTCTGCGGCATCCAACGGCTTGAATAATCAATGCCAGTAATTCGGCGCCTTGTTCTTTCAGACTGAAAACATTCTGAATCTTGTTGGCAAATTCTAGCAGTTTTTCACGATGAGTATAACTCTCACCCTGCAGTGCTTTGCTCAAGAACCGGGAAACATAAGCATTTGACTTATAGACCGTTATGGCTGAAATCATAGCGGAAACAGTGATTACCAACAATGCTGTCACAGAGATGTTGAAAGCAAAAAGGTAATGGAAGAGGAATAACAAAATCCAAAAAGTTGCAATTCCGATGACTGCTGTAGTAACCCAAATAGTACCTCGCCGCAATATGTAACGAATGTCTACCAAACGATGACCAACAACAGCATAATTTAAAATCATGGCGTTGATGATGTTGCCGAGGTGGGCGATGGGGAAATCCTTTGCCAGGGGAAGCATCGATCCACCTACAAAAACCCCCAGTACGATCAAACATAAAACCAGCAACACGGTTTGATTATAAATAACCGGGTTATCACGATTTTTTAGTTTTGGCAACAGCACCTGCAAGTTCCTTGCTAATAGTACAACTAACGGAATTGCGACACACAATATGGAGAGACCGTATTTCGGATAAAGATTTCCATTGATGGTCTGGAATCCGGTTGGAATTAAGCCGAAAGATGCCAAAACAATATTAATGGCCAACATGGAATATGCGAATATCAACCAGCGCCCTCTGTTGGGTGGGAAGAATGAGGAAACAAAAACGTGAAACTGTACTCCCATTAAAAAGAACAAAAGAATGATCACCGTGATCAAAATATGATTGATTTGCGGTAAGAAGTCTCCACGGAGGATGAAATCCGTTAAGCTCCATAGAAGCGCGGCACCCAAAAACAAAAAAAATAATTTATGCTCGCGTTTCCATAGCCTGGCACCGGCGATAGTCGCCAGGAGCGGAATATAAGCGATTGTGGCGATTAAAGGAATAAAAGCGTACAAGTGCATTTAGAGCAATTATTGACCCTAATGACAGCGATGTCAAGATGTTTAGCACTCAAATCAGCCAATTAAGGACTAAAATACTATCTTGGAGCAGATGCTGCCGGCTGTTTCACTAAGGGTACGCTTCTCTCTCCTGTTCTAGTAGCACTTAGCGCTAACAACATTTCAAGAACTTTCGGTTGAGGATTAACATGTGCGGGCTTCAAATGCGCCAGGTCAGCGCCCTCTGCCCTTTTTTGGTTGGTATAACTTGCAAAAGAACCTCTGGGTAATAGTGTTAAATTCAATTCAAATGGCAGCATGTCTAAAACATCTTCATGAACCCGAGAAGTTGAAAACGAATCATCGCCCGTATTCATTAAAGTAGTTAAAACAGTTTTCGCCAAATCAGCTTTCTTAACGTACTCATCACCTTTCAATTCAATCAACATGTTTAAAACCATTTCGCCCGGGGTCTTGTAGGCCACCCAATCCTCATAAGGGAGGCCAGTTTTTTCCAGCGCCTGCCAGATTGATTTTTCAGTTAATCGTATCGAGGCGAAATCCAACAAATCATCACACCGTCTTTCGAAGACCATTTGGGGTAATTTAAGACCTGTATCTTCGTTAGTCAAGCTTGTAATACGGATCATATCACCGATGCGATAGCGTATCAGGGACCCGCCATGAAAGTTGGAAATGACTATTTCATAACACTCGCCTTTTTGCAGTTCATCCAATAACAAGGTTTTTGGCTTGTATTGACGATCCGCACGCCATTTCAGGTGTTCTTTTTCCGGAATGAATTCCAAAAAATTGAGGTTCGGGATAAAAGTCATTCCTTGATAATCCCAGGTTTGTGTGGCAATCACTCCGCCCTCGGTGCTGGCGTAAATATCCAGGGGATAGCGTCCCCAATATTCCTTTATTTTATCTTTGTAGACCGCGCTGTCTAACCCGCTGCAAATAATGCCGCGGACCTTCCATAAGTCTTTGGGTAACAAAGCCCGCCCGGCCAGACGGCTTTTAACTACCCCTCCGGCTAAACGCATCAGGGCTTTAGGTTGTTTTAAATACGGCGCAATGCTGATTTTTTGGGAGGATTGACTAAATTTGGAGCCCACGCTGGAAAGCACCAGTGAGAGCCCAAAAAAATAATCCAGACCACCTGAAAGAGCCTCTTTGAAGGCCAGTCTTATCCGGTCTTCAAAAGGCAGGTTTTCAGCCTCGACCAGAGAGGGATAAAAGCGAGAGGGCGTTTGCTCCTGGAGCATGGCAGCCAGAGCGCCGGATACGTAAGGCCGCGGAGCGACGGTATAAATCATCCTGGGGCATTCCAAAAATGGAGCATGGTCGCCCCATTTGCGCGATGCGGAAATCAAGCCGATGCCGTATAAAATACGGCTCAGCTCTGATGCAAAATTGTCGCTGATAGGTACCCATTTACAGGTATATTCGCCGGTGCGGCCGGAAGTATGCACCCATTGACCTGGCTTGGACGGTAATGTATCCACATTTTTTTCGGATAATTCAGGGCAATAATCAGCATAGGTTGTAAGCGGCACCTCCCGCCGGAAATCATCCACGCTCTCCGGCCAGTTTCCATTAAATATTTTGCGGCCGACGGGGGAGTGGTTCAATAATTTAATTTGTTCTGTTAAAAGACGTTTCTGAATTGACATAAACTCTTTGATATCAAGATTAAGATACCCGCAGCACATCTGCCAGATTTCATCCCGTTTCCCCAGTCTTAACAAATCAATCGCTTTCTGCATAATGCTTCTCCTGATTGGTTTCTAAAGAAAGTTGAACAGTCAAGTTTGCGACTACTTTTTACACAAGCGGCAAACTTCGGCTCGGTAAAAGGATGACACATTATTTTTGATTTGAGAAGCTATTCAGTACTAGAAGATTGTTCTATATTGAAGATGAATTCTGGGGTGAGAGCCCGGATACCGGGCCAGGCAGGCTGAGAACCACTATTTAGAGGATTTTAACTTACCGGCACTGGCCGATAAAGTTTGCAGTTTCTGTACTAATTCGGTGAAAGTATTGTCCTTGGGTTCTTGACCAAGTTCGAGACCATAACTGATGAAGAAATCCAGAAAACGTCTTAGCAGGTCTTTCATGCCCAAAGCAAATTCCTGGTATTCTTCGCGGGTAACGTATTGATTTGAAAGTGCCGGGCTTTGATTGACTTCACCTAACTGATTATTCAACAGAAAATCAATAAATTCATTCCGGCTCATCTCTCCGCGGTTTTCATCAATTCGCTGTAGCAACTGGCTTTCAACAATCAGCATTTTCTTTTCAGACATTTCTATCCCTCTATCTTTCTCTTTCTTTTAATTATGATTATTCTCCTGGTTGAAAACCCGCGATATTACAAATCAAAATCATCCAGTCCCAGCATGTCTTTAACATTGGTCAGTAATCCTAATAGTTTTTGGCCTTTTTCAGTAACACGGTAGTATACGCACGGATTACCGATTTTAATAGTGTCAATGAAACCTTCAGACAACAAATAACCCAGATATTTCTGTATCTGGCTGTAGCTCATGTTGACGCTGTACATGATTTCCGTCTTGCCTGCGCCATTTTCGCCGATTTTTAGCATTTCGGCAATAATTTCGATGTCAGAACGTCTTCTGTTGACTCTCAAATATTACCCCTTGCGACTACAGAACATCACTATAATATTTAATAATCAGTATTGTCAAGTCATTTAATTACATCGTATAAGTATAACTACCAGGATAATAATAACATGATGTTATCATATTAGTAAATATCAAAGGCCTGTGCTAGAATAGTCTGTCGAACTTTTCAGTCTGGATAGAGATAAACAGTATGTTTGGCAGGGTTAGTAACGATAGATGGAAAGGACTGTGTTATGATTAACATCAGATCTACAGTTCATTCCTAAAACGTTAAATGACGAAGGAGGTACAGAACAACCAAATCTGTATTGTTCACATCTATTCAGGGATTCCATATTTCAATCAAGTGGTATATAATCAAAAGGGACTAAATGTGGGGATTAGCCACATGTCGTCTGAGGAGTTCAAGAATTGGTATACGGTCAACAGGCTGTTGTAGAATCCTGCCGTTCTATTCTCAACTTTTCTAAGCCAAACGCCTGGATGCATTCCAAAAATCGTTGTGCAGACAGTCAAAATCAAAAAAATAAATAGGATATTCCTGAGACAATTTTATTTTATTAAAGGAGATGCAAGATGTCTTTAAAGGGTAAAGTAGCTCTGGTAACCGGTAGTGGACGGGGAATAGGAAAAATCATCGCTAACGATTTGGCTGAATCCGGGGCCACCGTGATTATCAATGATATTGCGGATGCCGCGGAAAACACTTCCGCCGAATTGCGTGACAAAGGTTTTCAGAGTACTTTCATCAAAGCCAATATCGCCTCCAGACCGGAAGTTGTCCAGATGATGGAAAAAATCACCCGGGATTTCGGCAGCATTGATATTTTGGTTAATAATGCCGGTATCACATCTCAGGACAGATTTGCTGATATTTCACTTGACAGATGGAATCTGATCCTCAATGTTAATTTGAATGGAACAGTGTATTGTACGCATGCGGTTCTTCCTAAAATGACGGAACGTAATAGCGGAGTAATTATCAACATGTCTTCCATATTAGCTACACGGGTGCAATACAGTGTAGCTTACGGGGTCACCAAGGCAGCCATCGAGCGTTTTACTACCGGTCTGGCCCGTGAATTACGCCGCACCAATATTTCTGTGTCCTGTATGAAACCATTTTTTGTCAAGACCGAAGTAGTGACCGGTTTCCTTGAGGGTAAAATGGATATGACTGATTGGGAAGAGACGGAGATGTGGGGCAAATACTGCACCAGGATAGCTGCTGCTGAGCCGCAAATCACCGCTGGTAAAATCTTTGATCAGGCGCTGCTTAAAGAGACATTCGGTCCCTGGCAGTAAAATAAGTTCGGTCAAGAAAGGATGTGTAAAAAAGGGAGAGCAATTGCTCTCCTTTTTTTTACATAACTATAACATTTCTGGGAGCAAAGTAGTTTTAAGACTGAGAAAATTGTTCTTGAGATTTAATGCAAGATAGATCTGGGTTGCCTCCCCAAACGACCATATTGTAAAATAAGAACATACTGAGGAGGGAAGGTAACTTATGCCTATCTATGAATATCAATGCGGGGAATGCAGTCATCGTTTTGAAAAAAGACAGGGTTTCACTGATGATGTTGTCGCTGATTGCCCCCGATGCAGCACTAAATCAAAACGTTTGATGTGTCCGGCCCCCATAGTTTTCAAAGGGAGCGGATTTTACGTTAATGATTATCCTAAAAATTCAGGCGGAAGCACCACTTAGTCAATAGGATTTGTATTTGAAAGCGCTCATTCAGCGAGTTACCAAAGCATCGGTGACAGTCAATGGTCAAATCGCCGGCATCATCGGTCCCGGGCTGGTGGTTTTCCTGGGGATAGCTCTGGAGGATACTGTCAAGGATGCGCAATATCTGGCTCAAAAAACCCGCGAATTGCGCATATTTAGCGATTCTGAAGGGAAGTTCAATCTCTCGGCTCAAGAGACTCGGGGCCAGATTCTGGCTGTCAGTCAATTTACTCTGATGGCTGATACCCGCAAAGGCCGGCGTCCCAGTTTCACGGACGCTGCCGGTCCAACTATGGCGGAAGAGCTATTTGTCAAATTTTTGGATGAGCTTCGTTCTACCGGTTTACATGTTGAAACAGGCCGGTTTCAAACACACATGCTGGTTGAAATCCACAATGACGGTCCGGTTACTATTGCTCTGGACAGCCGGGATAAATATCGCCAATGACCTGCGCTCGCGGGGGATTATTCGGTCCTACCTCATTGATTCTTTTTTAAACAGGTTGTATTCCAAATCTGATATTCGTTGGCTTATCGATATATGTTGAACATTGATAGTTGTGCTACAATAGTGACACGATAAGAGAGTTAAGAGAGTTGAATGATTCTTAATTCTCGGGAGGGCGCTTTTGGAAGGGGCTGTCTTATTGAATAAAGATCTGCAATTCCTGCGAATCGCCGCCATTGTCCCGGAAATAAAAGTAGCGGATGTTTCTTTTAATGTTAAATCGATCTTGAGCATGTTAAAGAAAGCTCAAAAAGCCGGCGTACAGGTTGCAGCATTTCCCGAAATGTGCCTGACCGGATACAAAATCGATGATTTGGTACAGCATCAAGCACTTCTCAACACGGCTCTCGATGGCCTGATGACTATCGCAGCAGCCACTCAAAATAAATCGATTACAGCGATAGTAGGATTACCACTCTCTATAGAACAAAAAATTTTCAATTGCGCAGCCGTGATCAGTGGCGGAATAATACACGGCATTGTACCTAAAACTTTTCTGCCCAATTATAAGGAATTCTATGATAGCCGCTGGTTTGAATCCGGATCACAGCTGAAATCCAGCGTTATTAATGTTAATGGACACATGTTACCCTGTGGTAATGACCTGTTATTCAGAGCCAGAGGTTTTCCGGCGGCTGTATTCGGTATAGAAATCTGTGAGGATTTATGGGTACCGCTTTCGCCTCATACATATCAATCACTGGCGGGAGCCAATATTCTATTTAATATCTCTGCCAGCAATGAAGTTCTGGGCAAAGATGATTGGCGGCGCCTCATCGTGTTATCCGAATCCGGACGCTGTCAGGCGGCCTATTGTTATGTTTCCAGCGGCACCGGCGAGTCTTCTAACGATATTGTGTTTGGCGGGCATTCGATCATCGCTGAAAACGGCAGTATTCTGGAGGAATCATCACGGCTCTGCCGTGAACCGCAGTTGATTATTAGTGACATCGATGTCGAGAGGTTGATTTTTGATCGCCGTTC
>DAOUAU010000210.1:0-2023 GCA_034433195.1 Dehalococcoidales bacterium | reverse complement strand
ACCCCACAATGAAGCCGGCCATCACTTCAAAACCGCGGTTCTGTAAAGTTTTCACAGTGGCAATCAAGTCACGGCTGATGTTCTGATTTTTGTCACACTCGGATAAGCTGGCTTCGTTGGGCGTTTCAATCCCCACGAAAACCTTATTGAATCCGGCTTTATTCATCAGCGCCATCAATTCTTCATCATCCGCCAGATTCACAGAGACCTCAGTTAGCATGGTAAATGGATGTTTCCTGTTCTCCATCCATTCTATAATAGCCGGCAGAGTCTCTTCTTTCAGCTTTTTCTTATTGCCAATAAAATTATCGTCTACAAAAAAGAGGTCACCTCTCCAACCACTTTCATACAACGAGTTCATTTCAGCCAGGACTTGTTCTTTGCTCTTGGTGCGTGGGACACGTCCATCCAGGAAAGTGATATCACAGAATTCACAATTGAAGGGGCAGCCGCGAGAATATTGCAAATTCATGGAGGAGTATTTTTTCATATTCCTGCTGATAAGCGACCACATCGGCACCGGTGTTTGGGTAATATCCGGATGCAATTCAGTGGCATAGGTCCGCCGGGCACGGCCGGCCTGCAGGTCGGCCAAAAAAGGCGGCAGCGTCAATTCAGCTTCATTCAGAATAAAATGATCAACGCCGCTGAAATGCTCGCTTTCGGTCGTAAAAAGCGGGCCGCCGGCCACAATTTTTACTCCCAGCTTGTTGCAACGCCGGATTACCTCTTTAGCAGAGTCTTTCTGCACCACCATGGCACTGATGAAGACGTAATCTGCCCATTTGATATCATTATCAGTAAGAGTATTGACATTCATATCCACCAGGCGTTTTTCCCATTCCTGAGGCAGCATAGATGCTACCGTCAAGGCTCCCAGGGGAGGGAAGGCAGCTTTAATGGAAACCAGCTTTAAGGCGTGTTTAAAGCTCCAGAAAGTATCCGGATACAAAGGATAAACCAATAATATTTTCAAGTTCACAACTCCGATAGGGAAACATTCAGCACTGCTAAAGAATGAGGAAGGAAAAGAGCCTTCACAATTCCAATGCGCAGATATTTCTCTTGAATGTGTGGTTTAATTAACGCCACAACACTCTACATGCTTATATTTAAAAGGCCAGACAGCCCGGAATATCCGACCTGTTTTGATTTCAGTTTATTTGCTCTGGACGAAGCATTCCCGGCAGTAAACGGGCTTATCATTGCGGGGCTGAAATGGTACTTCAGTCTTTTTGCCGCAGCGTGCGCAGCTAACCGGATACATCTGGCGCGGGCCCCTGCCGGCGAAACCGCCGCCCTGACCACCTTGCTTCTCATTTCTGCGCGTGGAACGGCAGGCAGAACAGCGCTTGGGTTCGTTGGTGAAACCTTTGGACGCGAAGAACGTTTGCTCCTCGGCCGTGAACTGGAAGGATTTTCCGCAATCGGAACAAATCAAAGTTTTTTCTGAGTAAGCCATTGAATGACCTCCTGAACTACTGCTCTCAGGTCCAATCCTGGGTCACTCAATGTTTTTTAGTTGGAAAAGTTTTCACCAAGTATCAAACGCCCAAAAACTAAACCTGTATCTACATGATAACCCATCGTACAAGATTCTACAAATTGATCCGGACATGACCACAGTCGATAAAGCCTTCAAGATAGTCTGTCCGCGACATGCAGAACACTCAGGCTGATGGCAGCAGCCAGCAACATGCCTGAAATAATTTGGATTACGTTATGTTCCCGTAACCGGTATTTAGACCAACCAATCAAAGGAATAAACGCCAGTGAAGTCAGCCAATAATAATCCCATATCCACACTGACATAATAATCAGGACGGTGATGGACGCCAGATGAAAACTAACCCGATAAAACAGATTACAGATGGCCACCAGCAGAGAACAGACCAGGAGCGCCGCCAGAGTATAAACCACTGTGGACGGCGTTTCAAGAAATACCAGCAGCATCAGGCAAGGCAGACCGAAAAACAAGCTTAATACAATAATATCTTTGGGATGATATTTAAGAATGCGGGTG
>DAOUAU010000209.1:0-10369 GCA_034433195.1 Dehalococcoidales bacterium | reverse complement strand
GATGCTGGGCGCCAATTGCGGGAATAACAATCTGGAATCCATAGTGAAAGCCAATGACCAGTGTAACCGCTACGGCATTGATACTATTTCGACCGGCGCCATCATGGCTTTTGCAATGGAGTGTTATGAGAAAGGGCTGATCACACGCCAGGATACCGGAGGGATTGAAATGAAATGGGGCAACCACCGGGCGCTGGTCAGCATGATCGACAAATTGGCCCTGCGGGAAGGTTTTGGAGATGTGTTGGCGGACGGGGTGAAAGCAGCCGCTCAAAAGATAGGAAAAGGGTCTGAGAAATACGCCATGCACATTCACGGGCAGGAGATCCCCGGACACCATCCGGCTGCCAGTTTTCATGTTACTACCACCTATTTGACTGATGCCACTCCGGCTCGCCACACTCAAGGCTCGGAAGAGCACCATAGTCCGGGTTTGTTACCCGAATTTAACCGTCAGGCCTTCAGCGGGCGCGCTCGTGCCCACAAAACTGGCAGCAATTTCCAGCATGCTTTGATGTGCTGCGGTGTTTGTTTGTTTGTCAATATGACTTATCCGCACAAGGATGTAATTGCCGAATTCATGCGGGCAGTGACCGGATGGGATATTGATACGGACGAATTGATTACCACAGGAGAGAGAATTGCCAACATGCGCATGGCATTCAATCTGCGGGAAGGAATCAATCTTTCCAGATACCGCATACCTGACAGAGTGGTGGGGCAGCCGCCCCAGGAGCAGGGGCCGTTAAGCGGTATAACCGTGGATAAAAATACTCTGGTCAAGGAGTTTTTGGAAGAAATGGGTTGGGACCTTTTGACCGGAAAGCCTGCCAAACATAAACTGATAGAACTTGATCTGGAGGATGTCGCCAGGATTCTGTATCCATAAATATGAATAGGAGTTAGAAATGCCCAAGACAATCATCAATGGTTATGCCGGAAAAATTTTACGGGTTAATTTGAGCAACTCGGCTATTTCAGAAGAATACCCTGATGAAGATGTTTACCGTAAATATGTTGGCGGCACCGGCCTGGGAGCAAAATATTTATATGATGAAGTGCCAGCAGGCGTAGAATGGAGTAGTCCTGATAACCGCCTGATGTTTTTTACCGGACCTCTGGCCGGAACCAGGGTCAGCGGTACCGGCACTTTCTCTGTGGTAACCAAAGGACCAATGACCAACCTGGCAGCCGCCACGCAGGCCAACGGCTATTTTGGCGCCTATCTGAAATTCTCCGGTTTTGACGGTATTATTTTGCAGGGCCGGGCCGCGCGCTGGCAATATTTGTATATTCATGATGGCCAGGCCGAATTACGTGATGCCTCTCATTTAACAGGTAAAAATACCTGGCAATCCGAAGATGCTCTGAAAGAAGAACTGAAAGAGGAGTGCAGTGTTTTTGGAATCGGTCCGGCTGGTGAAAACCTGATCCGCTTTGCGGCGATCGTGGGTGATCACGGACACGTCGCCGGGCACAACGGTTCGGGCGCTGTGATGGGGTCCAAGAAACTGAAAGCCATAGTAGTGAAACGCGGTGAAAATACCGTGTCTGTGGCTAATCCTGAAGTTCTGAGAGAAAACGCCCATCTTTTAATTGAGGATGCCATGCAAAAAGACCCTGGTCTGCCAAAAACCGGGACCGCTACCGGATATCTGATTATGAACGTGACCGGACAACTTCCGGTAAAAAACTATACCACCAATCTTTTTGCGGAAGCTGACAGGTTTAGCGGGCAGTCTTTGCGTACTAATTTCAAAATGAAAACCACTACCTGCTGGGCTTGCCGCCTGGCTCACTGCCGGACAGTGCAGATTACCGATGGCCCTTATGCCGGTTTTGAGGGTGAAGAACCTGAATATGAAGGCATTGCCGCCATGAGTTCACTGATTGGTCAAACTGACCCTGCCGCCATGTTTGTACTTTGTAATACCGTTGACCGGTTGGGTATGGATATCAACGAAACCGGTTATTTGTTCGGGTGGATGATGGAATGTTACGAAAAAGGCTATTTGAAACAGGAAGATTTTGATGGTATCTCCATGAACTGGGGCAACGCCGCGTCAGTTTTAAAAATGCTGGAAAAAATTGCCAAACGCGAAGGGTGTGGGGCAGTTTATGCTGAAGGGGTAAAACGGGCCGCTGAAAAATTCGGAGGAGAAGCTTTAAAATGCGCCATATTTACTCAAAAAGGAGCTTCGCCTCGCGGGCATGACCATCGCGGCCGGTGGAATGAACTGATCGATACTTGTCTGTCAAATACCGGCACTGTAGAAGTTGGTCCCGGATTACCTTTTGCGGATGTATTGGGATTACCGCCGCTTCAGGATAAATTTGATGGGATAGCGGTTTCCACTACAGCCGCCGGAGTTAACGGAGCTCGCCAGTTTGAAGATTGTCTGGGTATTTGTTTCTTTTGTGTTCAGGACTTTAAATTGCTGATTAACTGCGTTAATGCGGTTACCGGTTGGAATGTGGATATCGGCGAAGCGATGCGGATCGGGAAGCGCACAGTCAATTTGCTGCGCATGTTTAATTTCCGTCATGGTTTGACCAAAGATATGGAAATGCCTTCTGCCCGGTACGGCTCTACGCCGGTTGACGGCCCGGTGCAGGGAAAAAATATTATGCCTCAATGGGAGTCCTTGCGCAGCAATTATTATGAAAAAATGGGTTGGGATACCATCACCGGCAAGCCCTTGAAACAGACTCTGGAACAGTTGGGACTGGATTCTTGATAATATTGATATTTAAATAGAAATATATTTTGGTTTCAAATAGAGGAGGTTACGATATAATGGGTGATTTGAAAGGGAAATTAGCTTTTGTCACGGGCACTGCCAGTAAAAGAGGCATGGGGCATGCCATTGCTCTGAGATTGGCCAAAGAAGGCGCGGATGTAGTGGTTGCCGATAAGTTCGCGGCGCCTAAAAGCATGTTTCCGGGAGACGCCGGTTGGAAAGGCCTGGAAGCCGAAGTGGATGAAATCAAGGCGCTGGGCAGTAAAGCCATGTCAATAGTGATGGATGTCAGTAACAGCCAGGAGGTTGAAACCGCGGTTGCCAAAGTGCTGGCTGAATTCGGCAAAATAGATATTTTAGTGCACTGTGCCGCTGTTCGAGGGCCGGTGGGCACCCCTCTGGTTGATCATACCGAGAAAGACTGGCAGGATTGTATGAATATCAATGTCATCGGGACTTTTTTGCTATCCAAATCAATTGCCAAACATATGATTGCCAGAGGCCAGGGAGGCAAAATCCTGATATTCGCTTCTATGGCAGGAACTCACGGTGTAAAGGGCAGCAGCGCTTATTGCGCCTCCAAATACGCCACCATCGGTTTGGTCAAATCTTTAGCTCTGGAACTGGCGCCTTATCACATCAATGTCAATGCCATTAATCCGGGCGCCATTATCACCAACCTGAGGGATGCCGCTTTTGATAAAATGGCCAAAACACAGGGCATTAGCTGGGAAGAAGCGCAGCAAAAAGATTACAAGATGATGGGCGCGAACATTCCCTGGGGCCGGTTAGGTACGGTTGAAGATATTGCCAACCTGACATATTTCATGGTATCAGACCAGGCTGAATACCTGACTGCCGAGACTATTGGGTTGACCGGGGGACTGATATAATCATCCTGAATTAAAGTAATAAAAACGGCAATAGTGAGTATATATGGACGCAATTAATGAATTTGTTGACCTGTTTTCTGACACCAGGTATGCGGATTTGCCGTCAGCGGCGGTAGAATCAGCAAAAAAAGAAGTGATTGATAGTCTGGCTACCGCTCTGGGGGGTTCGCAAAAAGCCGCCATTGGAGAACTAGCAGAACTTGTCAGGGAAATGAGCGGCAAACCGCAAAGCACGGTCATCGGTCGTGACCTGAAATGTCCGGCCCCTGAAGCCGCTCTGGTCAATGGAGCCATGATACACGCCCTGGATTATGATGACGGGCATCCGGTAGCCCAGGTGCATATCGGCTGTGTGGCCGTTTCCACCTGCTTTGCAGTAGCCGAAATGCAGGGCGGAGTTAACGGACCTGAATTCATCAGGGCGCTGGTTTTAGGAGCTGATTTCCTGGCCAGATTAGGTTTGGCCAGCCGTCCTCATGGCAGCCTGGTTAAGTCCGGTTGGCATCCCACTCCGTTATGCGGCTATTTAGGCGCATCCGCCATGGCCGGCATTCTGATGAAACTGGACAAAGAACAAATGCTGAATGCCCTGGGCATTGCTTACCATCAATGCGCCGGCAACTCTCAGGCTGTCAATGACGGCGCTCTGACAAAAAGGCTGGGACCTGGCCTGGCCGCCAGAGGTGGTATTTTCGCCGCGTTAATGGCTTCCAAAGGCATTACCGGGGCGCACAATATTCTGGAAGGACAATACGGGTTTTTTAATCAGTATCATGCCGGTGATTACTCGCGTGAAACTTTACTGGCCGGTCTGGGTGATTTCTTCGAAGGCGCCAATATCGGTGACAAGCCTTATCCCAATTGCGGCTTTACCCATGCCTTTATCGATGCTGTTTTTACCCTCCGGAAAAAATATCGGATTCAACCTGAGCAGGTCGATCAAATTACGGCCTACGGCGGCGCTTCAGCTTATGAATTAAGTTTTCCCGTCGAGGTGAAACGTTCACCCCGCAACCCGGTGGACGCTCAATTCAGTTTGCCCTGGGCTATCGCCGTGGCGTTAGTCAATGGCAATGTGGGAGTGGATGACTTTACTGAAAAAGCCATCAAAAGAGAAGATTTACTGCAAATTGCTAATAAAGTCATCGGGGTGCTGGTGCCTGAAATGAGCCGCCACGGCGTAGGGCCGGGACGAGTGGTGATCAAACTAAAAGACGGAGTTGAATATTCCGAATTGGTGGAACACTGTTTGGGCAGTATTGAGCGGCCGATGACCTTTGATGATTGCGCTCTCAAATTGAAGGAATGCGCATCTGCGGCGGTGAAGCCGTACAGTGCGCAAACCTTGCAGACGGTGATTGATTCAACCCGCGGTCTGGAGCAATTGCCGGACGCCGCCATGATAATTAAATTGTTAGGATAATAAGGAGACAATGATGGCTTACGAACACATTATTTACGAAAAAAAAGGACAAATTGCTTACGTCACTTTGAATCACCCGCACCGGCTGAACGCTCTGTGCCCGGATATCAGCAATGAATTAAGCCTGGCTATTTCTGAAGTCAACCATGATGATGATGTTAAAGTGGTGATCTTCAAAGGTTCAGGCCGTTCTTTCTGTGCCGGGGCGGACTTAAGCCAGGTAGGCTTTGTTTACGGCTGGAATCAACCCAAGCATGGCGAAAAATCCCGCAAGCCCAGTATGCGGGCGCGTTTGCGCTTTGACAAACTAACTTTTTTTGAAGAGTGCCAGGAGTTACTGCTTTGCCACAAAATTACCATCGCTCAGGCTCATGGCCATTTGCTGGGCGCCGGATTGAATATGTTTATGAATTGTGACCTTTTGATTGCATCGGAGGACTGCAAGTTTGGGCATGTTGAAGAAAGACTGGGTTTGGCTGGCGCCACCATCACTCCCATGATGATTCTACGCTGCGGTTACACCAAGGCTATGGAATTGTGTATTACCGGTAAGATGATTGACGGAAAAGAAGCCCTGAAGGCCGGTCTGGTCAATCGCGTCTACCCTGCCGACCAGCTGGAAGGAGAAGTAAATGAATTAGCCGAAGGGTTAGCCAAGTATCCGCGTGACGGTATAGCTCTTGGCAAGGTGTCCCGGCATTTGATTTACGATATCATGGGCATCACCAAAGGTTTGACTCAATCCTATGTCATGCATACCCTTCAGACTAATATTACCTTTGAACCGGATGAATTCAATTTCTTTAAGGAAAGAAGAGACCAGGGTGTCAAAGGAGCCGCTCATGGCAAGCATGATTTCTACAAAGCTCTGGATAAATAGGTTTAGTTCTCAAACCAGAGGATGGATTGGCGATAGTTAAACTCAGTGTCAATGGTAACATGATTGAAACGCCGGCTGGAACCAGCTTGCTGGAAGCCTGTTTGGAGGCGGGGGTTTTTATTCCGCATCTGTGCTATCATCCGGATCTGGTTTCTACCGGCGAATGCGGATTGTGCGTGGTGGAAATTGAAGGCCGGAACGAACTGGCCGCCTCCTGTGATGTTATTGTCAGTGACGGCATGTTTATCCGGACGGATAGTGACAAAGCCAAAAATGCCCAACTGGCGGCTATAGAAAAAATATTGGCGATCCACCCCTCTGATTGCGGTAGCTGCATTAAGTATTTGAATTGCGAATTGCAATCACTCAAACAATACTTTGCCATCGACCATCTGAGCATTCCCCGCCGTCCCCGCTTGTTTCCGGTCAATGACAAAAACCCTCTGTTTACCATCGACCCCAATAAATGTGTTTTGTGTGAACGCTGCGTTCGGGCTTGTAAGGACCTCCGGGGCGTTGGAATATTATACAAAAAACCGCGGGGTGATGAGTACTATATCGGGACTGAACAAGATTTGCCTATGGCGGAATCCGGTTGCCGTTTTTGCGGCGCTTGCGCTGAAGTCTGTCCTACCGGGGCCATTCTGGACAAAGATGAAATAGCCAGAGGCAAAAAGCGTAAAAAAGCCTTGCTGCCTTGCCGTTACAACTGTCCCGCTGAAATTGATGTGGCCGGCTATTTGAGATTTATACGAGCGGGAGATTATCCTTCAGCAGCAGCTTTGATCAGAGAAAAAGTACCCTTTCCGGGCGTATTGGGTTACGTTTGTGATCATCCCTGCGAGACCTATTGCCGCAGAGGGCAAGTCAATCTGCCAATCTCTATTTGTAACCTGAAACGCTTTGTAGTGGAACAAACCGGACCGGGTTTGAATATGGCGCTTAAACCGGCCACCGGTAAAAAAGTTGGCATCATCGGTTCAGGGCCGGCAGGGCTGACGGCGGCTTACTATCTGGCCGCGCAAGGTCACGCTGTCACCATCTTTGAGAAAGCGGAAGAATCCGGCGGCATGTTGCGTTTGGGCATTCCGGAATACCGCTTGCCGCGCGCTATTTTGCAGGCTGAAATACAAAATATCTTGAATAAAGGGGTGATAATTAAAACTGGAGTTGAGATTCAATCATTAGACCAGTTATTTCAGGATGGTTTCAAGGTAGTTTTGATTTCAATCGGCACTCACCTGGGGCAGAAATTGCTGGTTCCCGGTTCTGACTCCAGAGGAGTATTGATCGGGGTGGATTTTCTGCGAGAGGTCAATCTGGGACATGCTGTCAATCTGGGCCAGCGGGTACTGGTGCTGGGTGGTGGTGGTGTGGCTTTTGATTGCGCGCGCACCGCTAAACGACTTGGGTCCAAAATTGTCAGCGTGGCTTGCCTGGAATCAGGCCAAACCATGCCGGTTTCGTTTGAAGAGATTGAAATGGCACGAGATGAAGGTATTAATATTTTTCCGGGGCGTACTCTTATCCGCATAGTGGCTCAGAATGATGTTATTCGGGGCGTGGAATGCTGCGAAGTGGAATCTCTGAGTTTTGACGAAGACAAAAAACCTCAGATTGAAATCAAAGCAGACTCCCATGAGATCATTCCGGCGGATACGTTAATTTTTGCCGTCGGTCAACGCCCTGATATCCCGCAAGATTTCGCGGTTTCACAAACCCGCGGGGGGTTGATTGAGGCTGACCCATACACTATGAGAGCCGGGTGTGAAGGTGTTTTTGTTGCCGGAGATGCTGTTTTGGGTGCCTCTTCAGTTATTCAGGCGATCGCCTCCGGACGTAAAGCTGCCATCCAGATGGACAGATATCTGGAAGGTGACGGAGAGATTGAAGAAAAGATGGTCAATATCTCCGAACCGAATGGTCATTTAGGCCGCGATGATGCTTTTTCCGGTCTTACCCGCCTCACCGACCACCTGCTTCCGGTGGCTGAGCGGGTCAATAATTTTAAAACGGTAGTTTGTCATCTATCCGAGACTGAAGCGGTGGAAGAAGCCAAACGCTGCTTGCAGTGTGATTTAAGATTGAATATCAAACCGGTCAAATTCTGGAGCAGTTTTTAGAATTTAGTATCTGGAAAGGAGCAGTCCATGAGCGGAATACCTTCTGAAGTTGATATTGTGGTAATTGGTTCCGGCGCTGCCGGTCTGGCGGCGGCGATCACCGCGGCGGAAGGCGGAGCCAGCGTGGCGGTCTTTGAAAAACAACGTTCGCCCGGAGGTACATCGAACTTTTTACAGGGCATCTTCGCGGTAGAAAGCGAAATGCAGAAGGAGAAGTTCATCACTTACAGCCGGGATGAGGCGTTTAAAAACCTGATGGAGTACAGTCACTGGCTGGCTAATCCCAGATTGGTCAGGGCGATTGTCGACCAATCAGCCGAAACTATTCGCTGGCTGATCACAGCGGGTGTGAAATTTTCTTATGTCGGTATCAACATGCCGGACGCCCCACATACTTATCATGTTCTAAAGGGCAAAGGCGAAGCCATGATCAAAGCGCTGATAAACCGGGCCAAAGAGACAGGAGTTAACATAATATTGGATACTGCTGTCAAGAGAATTGTCAAAAGCGGAGAGCAGATCAGTTCAGTCATGATTGAACAAGAAGGAGAAGATCGTCAGGTAAAGACGAAGACAGTAATCATAGCCAGCGGAGGCTACGCTAACAACAAAGAATGGATCAAGAAATATTCGGGGCTGGATCTGGGTGTTAATTTGACGGTGGTTGGCAATGTGGATAAAACGGGCGATGGTATCCGGATGGCTCAAGAACTGGGAGCTGCTGAAGAAGGTATCCACTTGCTGGAATTATATCGGGTCGGGCCGATCGGCCCTGAATTTGCCATGGCTTGCCAGTTGGAATACGTGGCGGTGCAGCCTGATTTATGGGTGGATCCCCGCGGTTTGCGGTTTTGTGATGAAAGCATCTGTTTTTATGATGCCACGGTCGGCAATGCCGCCGCCCGGATTAAAGAAGGCTATTCATTCACCATATTTGATGACCAGCTAATCAAACGATTGTTAGAAAAGGGCGTGGACAAAAATGTTGATATCGAGATTATGCCCGGCAGCCGGCCGGTCGGTTTAGAAAAAGAAATGCAAGCCGCCTTTGCCCGGGGCACCAGCGAACTCTTTCAAGCGGATTCAGTGGAAGAACTGGGACGGAACATAGGAGTCAATCCCGCGGTATTCAAAGCCACCGTAGAAGAATATAATAGATCATGTGCGATAGGTCATGACGATTTGTTTGCCAAGGACGCCCGTTACCTGCGGGCACTGAGCGGTCCGAAGTATTATGCGGTCAAGGCGCGTACGGTGTTTTTGGGCACTATGGGCGGCATTAAAATAAATCATAAAGCGGAAGTGATTGATAAAAAGAACAATATCATTCACGGTCTTTATGCGGCCGGTTTTGACGCCGGGGGTATGTACGGCGATAGCTATCCTATTCGCCATGCCTCAGGTCTGTCTTCTGCTTTTGCTTTGAACTCCGGCCGTTTGGCGGGCAAAAATGCTTTGAGTAGAATTGGTAAATAATGGAGGTATAACGATGTTAAAACAGTTTAACGGGAAAGTAGCGCTGGTGACCGGTGGAGCTTCCGGAATCGGGCGCGTGACTGCTCAAATCTTCGCTCGTGAAGGGGCCAAAGTAATTGTCACTACCGGGTCTAATATCCATGGTGGAGAGGAAACAGTCAAACTGATTAAAGACGCCGGAGGAGAAGCCGCTTTTGTGCGATGCGACGTCACTAAAGAAAGAGATGTAGAAAACGCCGTCGCCCAGGCCGTGGCCAAATATGGCTCGCTGGATTTTGCTTTCAACAATGCCGGTATCGGGCCAGACGGCAAACGTGTTCCGCTGGTGAAACTGGTGGAGATGTCGGAAGAACTGTGGGACCGCACCCTGGATATTAACCTGAAGGGCGTCTTTTTGTGTATGAAACATGAAATTAAACAGATGGTCAAACAACAGCGGGGCAGTATTGTTAACACCTCTTCAATTGGCGCTTATAAGGCCGTGCCGGGGTTTGCGGCTTATGATGCCAGCAAATCTGGTCTCTTCGGTTTGACCCGTGTCGCCGCTTTGGAATGCGCCCAGTCAGGAGTCCGCGTCAATACTGTCTGTCCAGGGCCTATTGAACGGACTTTACTGATGGACTATTTGACGGGAAGTAATCCCGGCGTTAAGGACAACATGCCTAAAGTGATTCCGATGGGACATGTGGGAGAACCTGAAGATATTGCTGAAGCGGTAATCTACTTTTGTTCGGATGCGGCCAAGTTCGTCACCGGTCAAATTCTATCGGTGGATGGCGGCATGACAGCGACCTAGGGGAAAATTTTGACACGACTTTCATACAGGAGAACAA
>DAOUAU010000208.1:0-7702 GCA_034433195.1 Dehalococcoidales bacterium | reverse complement strand
GTTCGGATGGCACTTCGGCTTTAATGACGGCATTATTGACCTTGACCCGGAGTTTGGCCATACTGCTGCCGTATTCGGTGGCTACTATACTGCCCCTGAAGCGGTTGACGGATGGTCCCGGGGGCAAAAAATCAGAGATATAGACATCGCGGGGTGAAATGGCAATTTTTTGCATTCCTCCCTCATCATGCGGAATAACCAGATGCATACCTCCGCAATCCACTTCCATCAAACCTGGCACTAATTGGCGGCAAGCATCGCAATTCAAGATGTTCAAAGAGCCAATAAATTCTGAGACGGCAGCCGATTCAGGAGCAAAGAATATTTCATCCGGACGACCAATTTGTTCGATCGCGCCATCATGCATAATGGCGATGCGGTCGGCCAGTTCTTCGGCTTCCAGATGATTATGAGTAATGTGTACTGTGGTCACTCCCAGTTCCTGATGAATGCGGCGCAGTTCCATCCTGAGATATTTGGAGGTCTGGACATCCAGGCTGCTCAAGGGCTCATCCAGCAGAAGCAAACGGGGTGAAGGCGCCAGAGCCCGGGCCAGAGCTACCCGCTGTTTTTCGCCGCCGCTGAGGGTACGGGTGTCCCTTGACAACAGATGGCCAATGCCCAGCAGTTCGGCCAGCAATATCATACGTTTTTGACTGGCCGGGGGATTGACACGGCGGCGGTGCAGACCGAACAAGATATTGTCCCTGACATTCAAAAAGGGAAACAATACATAATCCTGTGGGACATAGCCGATTTCTCGTTCTTCCGGCGGTACTGCGGTAATATCTGTGCCATCAAAATAGATAGCTCCTTTTTTAATTTTATACAGTCCGGCCAGGCATTCCACCAGCACTGTTTTGCCGGCCCCGGAAGCTCCCAAGATGACAAAATACTCTTTATCCTGAATGCTGAAATTGAGGTCATTGAGAGAGAAACTGCCTAGCCGGTGGGAAAGGCCTTTGATCTCTATCATACGGCTGCACTCCGCCTGGTCAACCGGCGAATAAGCAGTAAGGATGCCAGTGATATGACCACCAGAATTACTATTAATGCCACCGCCTGACCGATATTGGCTGAAGAAAGGCTGAGCGAGATGGCAATGGGCAGAGTTTCGGTTTTAAAAGCGGTGGCTCCGGCCAATGTCACGGTGGCGCCGAATTCGCCGATGGCCCGAGCCCATGTCAGGATGGCGGCCGCGATCAGTCCGTCTTTGGCCAGCGGCAGAACGATCTTAAAAAAGGCGGTCGGTTTATTGCATCCGAGTGTGCGGCCCACTTGCTCATAACGCAAATCTATGCTGTCAAAGGTGGATTTCAGCAGCCGGACCGCCAGCGCACTGACAATAGTGAACTGAGCAATTACAATGCCGGGCACCGAGAAAACGAACCTCAGCACATGGTTATTGATCGCCGAGCCAAGGTCGGTATTGAAAAAGATCAACAAAGCCGCCCCGATGGCTACCGGTGAAAGCACGATAGGCAGGTCCAACAAGCTGTCTACCAAATTTTTTCCGAAAAAGTTATTTTTAGATATGGCATAAGCCACCGGTACCGCGATGGTGATAGCCAAAATGGTAGTGATGGTAGCGGTTATCAAACTCAGTCTGATGGCAAACAGAGTCTCTCCGGAGACCATGGCAGCACCGAAGGAACTCCAGTCCGTATAGGTCAGCAGTGAGATGATAATGACTACAAAAAAGAGCGCCAGCAGGCTCAAGGCGCTGACGGTGGCAACTTTGAAGGCTTTATCGCCTCCGGTGCCTCTGAACAATCCTCTCACACTCTGGTCTCCTGTGGGCACTATGGTCTAAGTTCTTGATACGCGCGGGGTAAGGGATATTCTCCTCCGATTTTGGCTTGCGGAGCGTATTGGCGGACATCAGCTTCGGTGACATGGTAGCCCCATTTCCGAAAGATAGTATTTCCCTCTGCGGATGCCAGAAAATCTATGAAATTCTGTGCGGTTTCTTTGTCCCTGGTATAGGTAGATAAAGCGGCCGGAATGTAAGCCAGCCTGGGCAGTTGCGCCGGTTGAAGATAGATGGTGTCTATCAAATCCGGATTCCATGAATGAAATACATCCCAGCCCAGGACGGCGTCTACGGACCTAAGAGCAATTAAGGTAGCTACTCTGTCACAACTATCCGCGTGAGTGACGATTTGCGGATGGACCTTTTCCAGTAAATAATTGTAGTCCAACAACTCTATGGCATAGGTTCCCACGCAAACACTGACGGGATTACCGATGGCTATTTTGATGTCCGGCCTGGCCAGGTCCATTAAAGTGAGAATATTTCTGGGATTGCCTTTTGGGACATTGATGGATGGTACCAGATAGGCGATTATTTTACTGGTACCCGCGATAACCTGACCGTCTTCCTCAGCTCTGACCATAAAATCCGGAGAACCCGGGATATAAATATCTCCGGTGCGGGACAACTTCATCTGAGAAAGAACTGAGCCTGATCCGCCATAGGTGATAAAAACCTTGATTCCGGTCTTTTGGGTATATGCCGCAGCGGCTGCATCCAGCGGGGGTTTGCTGGCTGCCCCGGCAAAAACAGTTAGTTCCTTATTATTGCGTGTTCGGACTGCGTCAGAAATGGTGGCTTGTTGACTGCAAGACACAAATGACGTCATCAACAAGCCTATCAATAATGCCAGAAACATAAGATTACGATTCCGAATTGGCACTTTTGCCTCTTCCTTCAAACCAATTCATTTTAGATATCGGTGATAATTCCTGCCAGCAGCCGTGATTAAGGTTGAAATCCGGACAAAAAAACAGCGCCTCTTGCGGAAAAGAGGCGCAGATAAAACACAGAGTGTCATTCTTGCTTCTCCTTTCCAAACAGGGAAACAACACCGTTTCCAGTGTTGCCGTCGATCCACAATTGTCCCGGATACCGACTGTTCACCCTGTCCTTTTAAAACGGATTTAGGCGAAACAGCTCCAGAGAACCTTCATTCTGACTTTAGCATGCTTTAGGCTGAGGTGTCAATCCGAAAGGAGCAGGCGTTTGGGAGAGTGACGTCACCAGATTTGAGAGGAATCACGGTTCGAATTGATAATGTTTTCAATGATTCTGGTGAGAGCGCCCGCCAATCTGAATACGGATATTGCCACCTCTTTCATCAAGCAACCAGGCTTTGAGTGTGCCGGCAACCTTAAGGCGGAAATCATCTTCATCAGTGGGTCACTGGATGAGACTCCTTTCACTGCCTGTTTGGTAGGGCGGGAGTCCGGAATGATCAAAAGGAAAGGGGCGTTATGTTCAAAATATAACTTTGAAATAGCGGCGCGGTTGGCTGAGAATGAAAAGTTTGTATCTGAAAGCGCTGGTTTGTGGTAAAAACTAAAGAACAAGATTGAATCAATAGCTGCGCAGCTGCATTTTTGAGACAGCCACCGGGTCTCAAATCCGGGTTACGGACTGAACTATCCCGGTCAACTTACGATATGCCACCGCCGGGTCGGGCTGCCGGAAAATGCCGCTGCCCACGCAAATCTCATCTGCTCCGGCGGCGGCTACTTCCATGATGTTCTGCTCGTTAATTCCACCATCGATGCTCAATAGCAAATTGGGCTTGACGCGATGTAAGGCACGCACTTTATCCAGTACTTCAGGAATATATTGGGCGCCGTAAAAGCCGGGATTGACGGATAGAAAAAGGATACTGTCCACTTGATCGGCTAGCGGCAGTATGGCAGATACGGCGGTTTCCGGATTAACCGCCATGCCAACCTTGATGCCCAGTTGATGTGCAGCGGCAATAACCATATCCGGTTGACTGGTAGCTTCGTAATGGAAAACCGCTTTAAGCGCTCCGGCTTTCTGGTAGTTGGCCAGTTCTTTCTCGGGCGATTTGACCATCAGGTGCACTTCCCAGGACGGTTTAGGAGATATTTTTTGGATATCCTGCCAGGTGATGCTCCGGGATGGCACAAATTGACCGTCCATGATATCAATCTGCACAAAATCAGTATAACTGACAGCATATTGCAGCATTTTGGTCAATTCCCGGGGGTCCTGGGTCAATACAGCGGGCACTATACGTATGGGTTTAGTCATATCTCTCCCTTAATGAAGCATTAATGGTAAGTCCGGTTCAATTAAATATATAATTAAACCCGTTTCTTTGGCAACAAAAAACCCTCCGCCAATAATATCCAGTGAAATATTCAGGTTGTTTGCGGATGCGCATCTGGTGGTTCTGATAACCGGTGTCCATCTGAAGACGAGCAGGGATGCGGTTAGCAACAACTTTTATATACATGAGATTACGCAGTGGAGTATGTTTTCACGGGGCGCTCATCTGGGCAGAGAAGTCCACTTCGAATTAACCGTGGATAATCGCGAGATGGCGGCCGCTTTTGCGATGCAAATACAGCGGTTAGTCACACTACACATCATCTTTATCTCTTCCTGAAAAGCATTCCCAGTAAGATTGCCATACCGATGCCTACCAGAATCAGCGGCCACCACTCAGAGAATCCGATCAAAAAGGCAGCACCTACCAAAACCAGGATAATGCCTGGAATAAACTTGCCGGCGCCGCGGTAACGCGTGGCCGGATGCAGATAGTGAAGGGCGCCATCCAGAAAAAAAATTCCGCCCAGACCGATCAAAAAGTATTGCCACCAGGTACCCCAATCCAAAGTGCCGCGGGTGGTCAAAAAGAGCAGAACACCCAGGAGTACCAGTACCAATCCGGGAAACAGTCCCCTGAAAGGATCTCTGCGGTGCCATTCGTGCCGCCAGGGGCGGCCTCCTTCCCACCCATCTCCACGCTGTGGCGCCTGTGCGCCGGGATTATTGGGGTTATCTGTTTTTTGTTCAGACACGTTATTCCTCCTTGATGGCAGGATCAAATATCAGCCCGGGTTTTCAATATTTATTTTGAGCAATACGAACAATCATGTTGATAAACCTGACCAGAACACCGATGGCCGTCCCGATGGCCGATAGTATCAGGACTACCGGCAATCCAATTTCCAGTCCGCGCACTACTGCGTTATTGGGAATCGGGCTGAAATCGAACGGGAAAAGCGAAAGCAGTGTGATAATGGCGGCGATACTGAAACAGTCAACTACCATGCGCGTAATCTGGAGCGCTATATATTTATCATAAACTATAAGAATAGCGTGGCCGACGATAGATAAGGCCAGCGTTACAGTGATAATTGGCAGCCAGTTTTGAAAATCTCCGGTTACCAGAGGATATACCTCCCAAATGGTCGTTCCGCCGGCTGTATTGGCGTGATAGTAGGCAATATATTGGTGGAAAAAATTGAAAAATATTAGCAACGCGATGCTGCAAATGATGGTGAAAGCTGAACCCACTATGCGTCCCGTTCGGGCTCCGAATGAGTAATAGCGGGCCCTGAACTGATCCGATCTGGAAGGTACATCCTGCCTGGTGGAGAGAGGCGGCCATACTTCGACAGTATGCGGCTGAGCGGCATTGGCCTGAATGGGAGGAGCAGTGGCGGCCTGTGTCTGGTTTGATGGTGTGACCGGATTGGGCGAAGCTGCCGGTTGAGGTGTTACAGCCGCGGCGGGGTATTCCTTTGTCACTGCCGGATCTTGCTGTTGAGATTGTGGTGCATGAGGAGGGTGCGGTATAGAATCCAGAGCTAATTTTTCTGCCAGGTCTCCCACCCATGGCAACTTGAAGAGTTCTCCCTGTCCAGCTTTGACCATCAGGATAATCCATAAAACGAATCCGGCTATAGAGAGTGTGGTTTCAAGCCATCCACCGATGTCCGGAAAACGGCCCAGAATGGAACCCGCTACGAATAAAATACCGAATGTGATGATTGATTGCAAAGCATGGAAGCGGATAAAACGATTTTTTTGTTCCAATATTAGAAAAATGATGCCGCTTATCCATACTCCTACATAACAGAGCAAAGCCGCGGTGTTAACCGACAAGCCCTTCAAGGTACGTTCCTTGTCTGACGGGTTTATTGTCCTGTTTGAATCATACGCCATGGTAATGTCCTCCTGATTTGAAGAGCAGATTATTCACTGCTGACGCGAGAAGCTCCACTTACATTTAGTCCTTTGATAGTGGGTTTACCTCCAAATATGACAGATGAGGCTCCGCTGGCTTCGATTTCCAAAGTCCCGCTGGTAAATAATTTGGCTGAACTGGCGCCGCTGACGTTAACGGCGCCATCCTGCATTTTAAAAGTCTGAGAGGTAAATTGACTGGCTCCTGAGACTTTAATATCACCAAAGACGGACGAACCGGTTAGATCGCATCTGGAGGCTCCGGAAATATTAAACCGCGTATCCTGAGCGGTCAGTGAACCAGTCAGTTTGGATGCTCCGGAAACCTCTACGCTGGTCCTCCCAGCGTCTATTTCAATCTCCAAAAGGCTGGCTCCCGAAGCAGTGATTTGCAGGGAGTTTTTGGACATGAATCCCCGGGCGCTGCCCTGCGAAGCCCCCGTGATTGTTAACGAATTCAATTCAGGCAGGCTGATGGCGGCGCGAGTTTTAGGATTAGTGTAATTTCCCCGCTTCATGCGTATAATCAGCGTATTCCCGGTTTTTTGAATGTCCATGTAACTGAACAAATTCTCATGAGCGGTGATGGTCAGGCTGTAACTATCCGCGCGGCTGATATCAAATCCAAAAGCACTGGAAATTTCTATGTTTTTGAAATCCGTAAAGTCATATGTTTGATTGATTACCGGTCCGGTACCGGCCACATAGCCGATTCCGGGACAGGCGGTTAAAGTCAGACACACGACAGCCGCCAATACCACCATGGGTATACATAATTTGTTCATGGTTCAACTCCCTGGGTGGTTATTATCAATTCTCGAGTTGGTTTTTTGATGTGTATGGATACGGAGGGGTATGGATCTTAAATAAGCTGTTGGTTCTTGTACTTTACCACAGCGCAGGCAGTATTGGTAAGGCCGCACCGAACTGGTGATATCAACAAACGAATGTCCATCAAACAAGCAGTAAACAAATCTAATAATCCACATATTCTCCTCACCCGACAACTGGATAGCTGAAGTATAAAGAGAATAGTAAAAATACACACCCTGCATCAGGGCGGATTACCGGTTAGGCCTACGGCTAGTTTTCACCTGGCATTTTGGATAGGTGGCCCATGATTCAAGCATGGTAATTAACTCTCTCAAACAGAATCGTATCGCGTTCAGGTTTTTTCAGGTCGATGTCAGTTTACATTATTCATCGAATAAGATAAAGTTAATAGTTACAGATGACGGCCTGGAGTTTTAAGCCGGAATATGGTCGCCTATAAGTCAGGCAAGGGTGGTTGCAGGGGAGTGCAGAATATTTCGGCGCTGATATCCGGATAAAAAACGGTCTGACCCGGACAGAAGGGTTGCACAGGATTGGCCGTAACAACATGGGAGGGTCAATATGACAGAGGTGATTAAAGTATTACTGGTAGACGATCATGCAGTGGTACGCAGTGGTCTGGGTGCTGTTTTGATGACCAATGATGATATGACCTTGATCGGTGAAGCGAGTAACGGACAGGAGGCCATCCGTTTCTGTGAGAAGCACCAGCCTGATGTGATACTGATGGACCTCATGATGCCGGTGATGGACGGGGTGGCGGCCACCACGGTTATTCGCCAACGCTGGCCTGATATATCTGTCATTGCTCTGACCAGTTTCAAAGAGAAAGAGATGGTGGAAGGTGCC
>DAOUAU010000207.1:0-6968 GCA_034433195.1 Dehalococcoidales bacterium | reverse complement strand
ATAATGCTCCGGAAATTCTTTTGATTTGGTGACCGCCAGAATGGTTGCTACCAGGTCGGCATTACCAGCCCTTTCACCGATGCCATTGATGGTGGTATTGATATAGACATCCTGGCCGGCGTCCAGGGCGCCCTTGGCGCCCGCCAGTGAATTGGCGACCGCCATCCCCAGATCGCTATGACAATGCACTTCCAGCGGCATATCGGTATAACTGGCGAGTTTTTTACAGGTATCATAAATGGTAAAAGGATTGTCATAGCCCAAAGTATCACAATAACGAAACCTGTCTGCTCCGTGGTCTTTGGCCGCCTGAGCAAATCTGACCAGATATTTGGTATCTGTACGAGAGGCGTCCTCAGCATTGACGCCGATGGTTTGACAACCCAGTTTTCTGGCGGCATCCACCGCGTCGGTCATTTCTTTGATAACATCATCCCGGTTCATTTTGCCCCGGAATTTTCCATTTATCATCTGATCTGAGGTGGATATCGAAAGATTGACATGTTTAATCTGCGGCACCATTTTAAAGCATAATTCCACATCCTGGACGATGGCTCGCAGCCAGCCGCCCAGACGGGTATGCTTGATAATTCCCATTTCGGCCAGTTCCAGGTTGGCTCTCAGATAGAGCGATTCATGCCGGGTGGTGGGAAAACCGAACTCAGATTGAAAAATTCCCATTTCATTCAGATACAGGTTAATCATGGTTTTTTCAATTTTTGAGAGCCCCAGTTTGGCGGTTTGGACGCCGTCCCGGTTGGTCACATCTACAAAATAGATTTTAGGCATCTTCTAAATATCTCCAATACCCAAAAGCCGTACTGAATTCAGAAAAGCTGGTCTTCCAATTAATAATAATCTTATCATGACAATTATGGTTTAATCAAACCGTTTACTAAAAAACAGCACAGGGGTATGAAGCCGGTAATATAAATAAAGCCTAATAGAGGATGATAGGTTCAGACAGATCACCCCTGGTGGGTTGCAGCACGATGAAGAAGAGCCAGAAAAAGAAAGACTCCCATGAACGGGAGTCTTTCTTTAGATCAGGTTTTCCGTTTATGGTCGATGCCGCCCGGCAACCGCAGCCAGAGGCGCAACAGTAATCCAGATAGTAATGGTAATCAGCATGGATTTAACATAGCTGATGGCCGCGATACCGAAATCCGGAGCAATGGCGCCCCATAACAGCATTAGAAAAAAAGCGCTTAAGAAAAACCCCGGGATGGCCCCCAGTATTTTAAAATATCCCAATTTACCCCTCCTCATTCAAACAATCAATATTGGTATTTAAAAATAAGATACTCTTATCCGCGGTAATTTTCGCCCCTCTAAAGTACAAAAAAGACCTGGCCACATGGGGAGCTCAATTTCAATAAAGCCTAACCTTGAACGCAGAGCAGGTTCAAGGTGGCTATTCCTTGATAATGGCTCCGATATCGCTGAAAGCTTTATCCATAACAGCTTTGATTCTGGTCATTTTTTGCGGCCCTAAACGGCTGGCTTGACGGCCGATATCACGGCCTAACTGGCGGAAATTATTGAAAATATCATGAAATTCCGCTCTGCCCTCAAAACCCCACCAGTCCCGCATATGGTCCTTGATTTTATCAATAGTCTCTTCTCGCTCATGTAAAAACTTGCGGCCTTCTTCGGTGATAGTATAGACCTTTTTACCGTCTTGCTCTGAGGATTTCACATAACCCATGTCCTCCAGCAACTGTAATGTGGGATAGACACTGCCGGCGCTGGGAGAGTAGAAACCATGAAAACTATTTTCCAGGGACCGGATGATTTCATAGCCGTGAGCCGGTTTGTCCTTCAGGAGGTCCAGAATGACATATTTCAGATCGCCCTTTTCAAATAACCTGGAGTTTTTTTCAAATCCATAAAAATGCCCTCTAAACATCTGCTTTCCTCCTCTTTGATGTATTCCTACAATCCGCTGATACCGCTATAATGCGCTACATTGCAAAGCATCACAATATATCGTAATATATTTTAAGGCAACTGTCAAGCCTGTCAAACAGGACGCTCACCTATCTGCTTGGAAGCACCTTTTTGAATGTAAATCTGGTTTTAAAACAGTTTCAATGGACTCTTAATGACTTTTTAACAAATATGTATTATGATGTAATTAGCAGTCGAGGCTCGTGACTGCTAATCACCAGAAGGGAACTCCTGGAACAATTGAGCGGGCAGACACGCTGGGGTGGCTGCCGAGGAGGGGTTAAGATGTTAAGAGGAGGATTTGTCAGTAAAACCCGTTGTCCCAAATGCGGCGGCAGTATCTATCTGGATTCTGATCATTATGGCTGGTTCGAAGGATGTTTGCAGTGCGGCTACAGCCGCAATCTGAAGAAGATGCCTGAGGTCAAGATGGAAACCGGAGATAAATATATGGCTGAATCCGAAACCGGATCAAAAACCGGTCACTAAACGAATTCTAAATCTGAATGCTGAAACCATGATTATCTGAAGAACAGCGATTTGTGAGGCAGCATATCAACAAAATATATAAGATTATCGATAGTTAACACTGGGCAGTGTTGCAGAGAGAGGTCTAATTTTTGTAAACTAATTAGATGTACGCTCTGCGACTCTGCTTTTCAGGGTTAGGCGAGAAATTACATTGGGAGGAATCTGTCATGCCGGTATATGATTACGCATGTGGCACATGCGCCAGAAAATTTGAGATGAGAAGGTCTTTCAGCGATGGGGCCAAAGCCCAATGCCCCAGTTGCAAGAGTGAAGCTGAACGGGTTTTTGCCCCCGTTCCGATAGTGTTCAAAGGTTCTGGATTTTATGTTACCGATTATCGTAAGGATAAAGCTCCGGTTGAGGCACAACCGGCCAGCAAAACCGAAAATCCGGTCAGCAAAACTGAATGCAAAACCGATTGCGCCGCCCCAGGCAGCTGCTGCAATTCCGGGGCCGGCTGCGCCAGTAACTAATATCGCATTGATATCAACTGATATAAGGAGATTGCAGAATCCATGGAAAAGCTTACACCTCTGGGAAACAATGTCATAGTTAAACCGGCGGCGGCTGAAGAAGTGAGAAAGAGCGGCATTATTTTACCGCAAAACGCTCAAGAGAAACCCCAGGAGGGCGAAATCATCGCCACTGGACCCGGCAAAACTAATAAAGCCGGCAATATCCTGCCGATGTCCGTTAAGGTGGGCGACCGGGTGATTTTTGCCAAATACACCGGCTCCGAAATGAAACTGAATGGAGAGAAATATTTAATTATGCCTGAGAGTGATATTCTGGCCGTCAGCCTGGTTGGCGCGGCCCCCAGGCTTAAGGGAGAAAAGTAAAATGGCCAAACAGGTAGCTTTTAGTGAAGATGCTCGTAAATATTTCAGGACCGGCGTAGATACTCTGGCGGACGCCGTTAAAGTAACCCTCGGACCGCGCGGCCGCAATGTGGTTTTGGGTAGTAAATTTGGTACACCCAACAGCACCCATGACGGCAACACGGTAGCTAAAGAAATTGAACTGAAGGACCGTTATGTCAATATGGGTTCTTCAATTGTCAAAGAAGCCGCCAAGAAAACCGCGGATGTAGTGGGTGACGGATCAACCACCTCCACCATTTTAGCTCAGGCGATGATCATCGAAGGTTTTAAGAACCTCGCCGCCGGCGCAGAAGCCCTGTCTCTGAAATACGGTCTGGAAAAGGCCACTGCCGCCGTGATTGCGGAATTAAAGAAGATGGCCAAACCGGTAAAAACCAAAGAAGACATGACGCGGGTAGCCACCGTTAGCTCTCATGACAGCGCCATCGGAGAAATCATCGGCAATATTATCAGCAAAGCCGGTACAGACGGCGTCATCACGGTAGAAGAGGGCAAAGGTACAACGCTGGAGATAGAATTTACCGAGGGGATGAAATTTGACCGCGGTTACGTCAGCCCATACCTGGTAACTGATACCGAAAAAATGTTGGCTGTAGTAGACGATCCCTATATTTTAATTACTGATAAAAAACTGGAATCCATACCGGATATTTTGCCGGTGCTGGAAAAAGTGACCGCCATCAGCCGCAACATTGTCATTATCGCGGAAGAAATAGAAAAAGACGCTCTGGCCGCCCTGGTGGTCAACAAGGTCAAAGGCACTTTGAACGTGGTGGCAGTAAAATCTCCCGGGTTCGGGGACCGCCGCAAAGCGATGCTGGAAGACATCGCCGTTCTGACCGGCGGTGAAGTCATCACAGAGGAAAAAGGCCGCAAGCTGGATTCCGTCACCATAGCAGATTTAGGCCGGGCCCGCCGTGTGGAAGCCGATAAAGAGAATACCACCATTATTGAGGGCAAAGGCCAGAAGCCGGCTCTGGAAGCCCGCCTCAAACAAATCCGGGCTGAGATGGTGGATAATACCTCGGATTATGATGTAGAGAAGCTGCAAGAAAGGCTGGCCAGACTGGCCGGAGGTGTTGGCATTATACAGGTCGGCGCACCCACGGAAACCGAAATGAAAGAAAAGAAGAACCGGGTGCAGGGCGCTCTGGCAGCCACTAAGGCGGCCGCCGAAGAAGGCATTTTGCCGGGCGGTGGCGTAGCCCTGATTTTGGCTTCCAAAGCCATCGATAGCCTTAACCTGAGCGGTGATGAATTGTTGGGGGCTGCCATTCTCAGAAAAGCCCTGGAGGCGCCTTTGAAACAGTTAGCCATCAATGCCGGACAAGAAGGCGCAGTTGTGCTAAACCATGTGAAAGAAATGAAAGCCGGATTTGGTTTTGATGTCATGGCCGAAGAATATGTTGATATGGAGGCGGCCGGTATCATCGACCCCTTGAAGGTTACCCGCTTAGCCCTCCAGAATGCCTCCAGCGTGGCCGCCATGGCTATGATCACCGAGGCATTGGTCTCAGATAAGCCGGAAGAGAAAAAACCAGCCTCTTAGCCGGGGTGTTGTTTACAATACCTAAAACTTAATAGTTCCGGTTAAAAAGGCACAACCTGAAATTTCAGGTTGTGCCTTTTTTTTGGATTTCCCTCTCCAGAGACCCAACTGTTCAAATATGATTCGTTTATCGAAATGGTAATATGATGTAAATATGCGCGCTTCACCAAATCAAATCGGCCAGTAAAACATCATCAGGAAGAAGGCCGGGGACAGTCGTCAATCTGGAATGATGAGTAGGAGGATGGTATGCCGTACCAATTTAAAAACTTGATCTTTGAAGGAGGTGGGGTCAAAGGGATAGCCTACCTCGGCGCCATGGAAGTTCTGGAAGAAAAGGGTATCCTGCAAAATATTACCAGAGTCGGCGGCACTTCGGTGGGCGCTATCAACGCCACCATGGTGGCTTTGGGATATACTAACGCCGAACAAAGAGATGTTCTCTGGAAACTCAATTTCAAGAATTTCATGGATAGTTCCTGGGGCTTTTTCCCAAACGTCGGCCGGGTGATCACACGTTACGGGTGGAACAAAGGACTGTTTTTTCAAGAATGGATCAGCAACTTGATTGCGCGCAAAGTGGATAATCCGGAAGCCACTTTCAAAGACCTCAAAGCTAAAAATAAACTGGACCTGTATGTCTATGGGACCAATCTGAGTACGCATTATGGTGAGGTATTCTCAATAGAACGCACACCGGATATGAGTGTCGCTGAAGCTGTCAGAATCTCCATGTCAATCCCTCTTTTTTTCGCTGCAGTGAGAAATCCCAGGAAGGATGTTTACGTGGATGGTGGGTGTCTGAATAATTATGCCGTGAAATTGTTTGATCGCGAGAAGTATATTCTACCTGAAAATAAAGCTAAAATGGCCTTGCCCCAAAGGTACTATGTGACACAGAATGAGGCCTTTCTCAAAACACACCCGAATAGCAGTCCTTACACCTTCAATAAAGAGACTTTGGGTTTCAGGCTGGATTCAAAAGAAGAGATGGCGGCTTTCAGGTATAATGAGCCCCAGAGCCAAAAAATTGATCATTTTGTGGAATATGTCATGGCTTTAGTACAAACCATGCTTGAATGCCAGAACAACATCCATCTGCACAGCGATGACTGGCAAAGGACCATTTATATTGATACTCTGGGAATATCTACTACCGATTTTGGTATATCTGATGAGAAAAAGAAAGCATTGGAAGTCTCTGGCCGAACGGGAGCCTCCGAATATTTCAAATGGTTTGATGAATCATCAAATACAGTGTTAAATCGGGCTTGATTTAAATAAGGTCACTCCTTAATTAATTAAAGACCTCGTTCAAATTTCTTTGCCACAAAGGAGCAAGAGTATGAATAACAGCGCCATAACTCTCAAGAATTTAGCCTTCAGCTACGGGCATCTGAAGGTAATTGATAATGTCTCGCTGGAAATTCCGGGTGGAACCAGCTTCGGCTTAATGGGTTCCAACGGGGCAGGTAAAACCACTCTGATCCGCCTGCTGGTAGGGTTGCTCAAACCGGCTTCCGGGCAAATCCTGTGTCTGGGTAAAACACCCTCTCCGGCCAATGCCAAAAACATCGGTTATATGCCGCAATTAGCCTCATTGTATAACGAGTTAAGCGTGCAGCAAAACCTGGACTTCTTCGCTCGCATCTATGGACTGAAGGATGGAAAAAACCGCCGGGCCAGAATTGAAGAAGTCATCAAAGTGATCGGCCTGTGGTCCAAACGCCACGTTTCAGTCTCCCAATTGAGCGGAGGCATGAAGCAGCGGGTCAGCCTGGGCTGCGCCATTGTGCATCAACCGCCGCTGTTGTTCCTGGATGAACCCACTGTCGGGCTCGACCCGGAATTAAGGGTGCATTTTTGGGATTATTTTAACGATCTGACGCGGTCCGGCACAACTCTGGTAATCTCCAGCCACACTATGGATGACGCCGCCCACTGTCAAACCCTGGCTTTCATGCGGGATGGACGGATAATAGCCCTGGGCACTCCGGCGGAACTGAAATCCGCCACAGGTCAACCCGGCGCCGGCCTGGAAGAGGCTTTCCTTTACT
>DAOUAU010000206.1:0-3492 GCA_034433195.1 Dehalococcoidales bacterium | reverse complement strand
AACAGATATCACAGCTTGTCCGGTAAAATGGGCATCCTTGGACTGAGCTACATTACGATAAATGGTTTCTTTAAAAAATTTGGTGACGGCTTCCTTCCCTTTGACAATTCCATAATCGGCGACGTCAGCTATGATATTGTCGGCAAAGCAATCCAAAGCTTTATCAAATTCCAGATTGGAAATATAAAACAAATATTCCCGATGCAGTTTCTTGATATTCTCGATGTCTTCCAGTTCACGAACCCTCTTTTCCAGGGTGAGAATTTTTGTTTCCATATCAGCTTTAAGCATAAATAACCTCCAACTGGGGTATTCATGAGAACAGGTTGGGGAATAATCAGGCGAGCAACCGGGTATTCTCGAGAATACCCGGTTGCTCTGAAATACTGAGAGATACTCTTACTTGTCTTTCCATGTCATGGGGTTGATATAGAAGTAGGGAACCTCGCCAAACCAATCATCACGAACGGATTTCAATTTGGCGGTAGGTGAGGAGTTTACGGACAAATAAGTAGCGATGCAATATTTGTCTACGGCCATAGCGTTAAACTTCCAGACCAGTTCCTGCTTCTTGGCATCATCGGTGACGATCAGGGCCATATTGTACAAATCTACCATTTCTCTTGGCATGAAGGTGCCGGCAAATTCGGTCCCGGCAACAACTCCGGCGTATTTGATTAACGGGTCCGGGCTGGAAAATCCCTGTTGACGGATGATGCCGCTCCAACCTTTACCAAGTGAAGCCATATCGGCGAAAGCCGGACGCTGTAATGGGTTGAGCGTCACAATAAAACCGGCCTCGTTAAGGTAATTCGCCAGGGCGGTGTTTTCATCTATAACAGCCTGGCTGGTGGCAAAGAAATTGAGAGTAGTTCTTAGTCCACCAGGATAACCCGCGGCAGCCAGTAAGGCTTTGGATTTAGCCGGGTTGTAAGCATAACCAACTATATTGGGATTATACCCCCAGGTGCCTGGAACCGACCATTGATTCTGGGCTTTCCAGAAACCCAGCCCGAAGGCGTCATTAAATGTTTTGACATCAACGGCGTGAGAGATAGCCTGACGGACCTCTAATTTGACAAAAGGAGAATTAGGATCTTTAGTATACCCCGCCAGAGCAGGAACCTGCCCGTAGAGTGGAGTGACCACGGTAAATTTATCAGGTTCTTTCTGTAAAGCCAGTGCGTCTCTGGGAACAGCGGTGCTTAATATATCCAGATTCCCGGCTCTGAGTTCCATGAGGGCCACAGATGAGTCGGCTATCCTTTTCATTTCTATTCCATCCAGATAGGGCCGCCCACCCCAGTAGCCGTCAAACCTTTTCCATTTGATACCCACATCTTTGGTGGCGCTGACGAACTGGAAAGGACCGGTACCGACAGGATTCTTGGCGGCCCAGTCTTTGCCACCGTTGGCTTCAAAGGATTTTTGGGATATCATCCGTCCGGCATCGGAGAGAGTGCTCAAACTGGTGATGAGCGTATTATCGAATGGGTCAAGATTAAGCCTCAGAGTGTAGTCATCGATAATATCTATGGAGGACACTTTCTTTAATTCAGGCCTGATTCCGGCTTTAAACTGTTCCAGGTTCCATTTACAGACGGCGGCATTAAAGTCCGAACCGTCATGAAACTTTACGCCCTTTCTTAATGTTAGAACAAGAGCACCGTTGGCATCAGTTTTCCAACTGGTGGCCAGGACGGGCGCCAGATTCAATTTTTCATCCAGACGGACGAGGGTTTCCAAAGCGACATTAGAGTACTGACCATCGGTTTGGCCGGTCATAACAGGAGGCCAGAAAGAGGATGGGTCACTGATAACGGTAATGGTCAAAGTGCCGCCGAACTTGGGCGCGCCTGCAGGCGCGGTCGTGGTGGGTTTTGTGGTAGCAGCAGGGGCTGTGGTGGTGGGAGCTGCGGTAGTAGCCGCCGTGGTTTTGGGGGCAGTTGTAGTTGCCGCGGCAGTAGTGGCGGCCGTGGTTGTGGCGGGGGCTGATGTTGGAGCGGTAGTGGTTTTAGTTCCACCGCAGCCGGAGAGAATGAATGTGAGAATCAAAATTGCAACCAGGGGAACCAATAGTTTTTTCATCCTTGCATCCTCCATATAATCATTAGCTTGTATTTAGCGAGATTAAACCCAAACATCACTCGTATAAGACCTGGAGCTTCAAAGGCTGTTTTAAAAGCAGACGTTTAGAGAGTACCTCTGAGCCGTGGATCCAAAGCGTCCCGCAGACCATCCCCCACCATGTTGAAAGCCAGAACCACCAGTAATATAGCAATACCCGGCATGAATGACATGATCGGGTTATCCAGCAAAAATCTCTGCCCGCTGCTTACCATGGATCCCCAGGTGGCGGTGGGAGGGAGGATTCCAATTCCCAGGAAGCTGAGTGAAGCTTCCATCATGATAGCTGTTCCCAGGTTGATGGTGATTAAAACCAGCAGGGGAGGAAAGGCGTTGGGCAGCAGGTGGCGCAGCATGACACGCATATTATTAGCCCCAATTGAATGTGAAGCCGTGATGTAATCATTTTCTTTTAATGTAGTAACCTGAGCACACATCAAACGGCAGTAGGTTGGCATCATACCAATTCCGAGGGCGATCAGGATATTAATCAGACCACCCCCCAGCACAGCGGCAATGGCCAGCATTAATATAAGAGGAGGAAGTGCTAGAAGAGCATCAGTGAATCTCATGATCAGATTGTTAATCCATCCGCCGAAATACCCGGCGATCAATCCCAGTGAAATACCGATCAGTCCGGCGATGGAGACTGCTACCACACCCACCACTAAAGAAATCCGCGAACCATATATCAGACGGCTAAACAGATCCCGGCCTAGCTCATCAGTACCGAGAAGATGGTCTTTGGATGGTTTGGCCAACATGGCCCTCAGGTCCTGTTTATTAGGAGGATATGGAGCAACAACAGGAGCAAAAATGGCTACGATAATAGTGACCAGGATAATGATCATGCCCCCGGTTACCACCCACCGGTTGACCATGACTTTCATGATACGCCGGGCTTCATTTACCCTGTGAGATTTTTTTTCTTCGCTCATAACCTGACCTTACTGATATCTTATTCTGGGATCCAGCCAGCCGTAAGAGATATCTACCAGCAAATTCGCCAGGCAAACGATACTTCCAACCAGGAGCACACCTGCCTGGACAACCAAAAAGTCCTTGTTAAACGCCCCGGTCACCAGCAAGCGGCCCATTCCAGGAATATTAAAAACGGTTTCCACCAGGACTGAGCCCCCGACTAATACCCTCACCTGTATGCCCAATAATGTGATCACTGGAATCATGGCATTTTTTAAAGCGTGTTTTAATATGATTGCTCTCTCTTTTAAACCTTTGGCAAAAGCCGTGCGAATATAGTCCTGACGAACTACCTCCAACATGCTGGACCTGGTTTGACGGGCTAAAACGGAAATGCTGGGTATTGCCAGCAAAATGACCGGCATGATAATTTGTTTGGTACTC
>DAOUAU010000205.1:0-4924 GCA_034433195.1 Dehalococcoidales bacterium | reverse complement strand
TCTCCGCCGTTGATTTCTATGCTGGAATCAGCATGTATGCCGTCATCACCGGAGGACATAGTAATGTTTCCGCCGCTGATCTTAATGCTGGAATTGGCATGTACAGAATCATCAGAAGAATCAATCACAATGGTGCCGCCGGTGATGGATATGCTTATTTCGGCCTTTAATCCTTTCGCACTTGGGGCATAATTGCTGGCGGCGGCAGTAGTTCCCGGCCTGGTATTGCCCCAATTTCCCCAGGTATTTCCGGGAGTACCGATTTTGCGGCTGCTGTTGACGCTGCCGCCTCCGGAGGATATAACAATCTTTCCGCCGCTGATCTCAAGGCTGGTGGCGGCCTGAATGCCGTCCAGTCCGGCAGTGATATTAAGAGTGCCCCCCTGGATGGCAATGTATCCCCTTTCCGGGTCCTCGTTGTTGGTGGACTGCAGACCGTCAGCACCGGCATTTACGGTGACATTTCCACCTCTGACGGTGATGCAGTCCCGGCCCTTGATGCCGTCATTGATAGCGTTGACACTAATATTGCCGCTTACTATCTTGAGGTCATCTTTGCTTTGAATCCCGTTGTTGTAGTTTGCTTTGACCGTTAGTGAGCCGTTACCGTTTATGGTAAGGTCGCCGCAGCTAAAAATAGCGGCATTGGGTTCATCCGATGCAGCGTCCTCAAAGATATATGAATCTCCATCAGTTAATTTGTTTTCAGTGCCATCCGCCAGGGTAATCACCGTCTTTTTTGCACTGATAATATAAATCGGAGCACTGGTGGAACAACTAATATCCACTCCGTTAAGAACCAGTTTCACCGTTTCCTTGTCATTAGTCTCAACTTTAATCTGGCCGTTATTCAGGGTGCCGCTGATACTATAAGTGCCCGCAGACGTGATAGTAATGGTGCTGCCATTGACGATCGCTCCCCTGCCATCCAGGGTTATTGAATTACCTTTCAGGATAATGTTGGACAGGCTGGCGCTATCAAAGCTGGAATCGGAATCGGAACTGTCGTAATCCCCAGAAATCACGCCGGAAGCTGAAGGCTGTGTTACATTAGCAGTGGAGGCAGGTCCGTTGGCAGAATTGACCGCTGACTGTGATGGTGATGAGGCATCGTTGGGCATCCTGTTACCACTGGAACAAGATGCCAGGGCAAGAATTAATGTGACCATTAATCCGGTCACCAAAAATTTTCTCATGATAATTTTCCTACCTGCAATTATCATATTCTCTTTTACGCTGCCGTTAGCCAACGAACACCTCCACCTTAGCCGGGCCGGCAAGCTGGTTAAGTTCACTGGTAAAACCTGGCCAATCAAAGCCTGATTCCCGCCGGTACTGATAGTGCAGGCTTATCCGGTCGTCGATTTTTGACATGGTATCCAAACTCAAACCACGGAGCCGTTCTCCCAGAAATGCCGTCAGTTTCTTCTCCAACGCCGGGAATGATGGCTGGTCAACGGAAATCATCAGATGCCCCCTGCCAAACACAGTGATACGGCTGCTTATTAACCGCTGTATGCCTAATGTCAGAAACACGACGGTAAAGAGAATGGCTACTGGTATCAGGTTGCCGGTCGCCGAACCAATGGCGGAAGCGATCAATAAAAGGAGGAACCCTATCTCGGCCGGGTCCTTGATCGGCGTCCGGAAACGGACAAAAGAAAGCGCCCCAAGTAATCCGATACCGAGCGGGATAGATGTCTGGATGACCAGGAATATCATGGTGATAGCCGGACCACCGATCAGAAACGTGCGATTGACACCGGCGCCGATGTGCCTCGAGCCGTAAAACAACTGATACAACAAGTAAGCAATTACGGAAGCAAAGACTGAGACCAGGATACGAATAACCGCTTCCCATGTTCCCAATGGAGAGTGAAACAGACCCGCTAATTCTTCTAACATCGTTTTTTCCTTATACATTAAACTATGTATTATATTTGTACTATTCTTCCTGTAGGAGACAAACGGCCTACCGTGCCCGGCTTCTCAAGGTGCGCGTCAATACAGGCTGAGTATTTTGAAAACCTGGTCCAGTCCGTATCCAGCATCCTCGCTTGCCTTAAGGCTTCAGGCAGTTCCATCGTCCTCCCCTTTATCTCGACAACAGCGCCGGGTAACTCCAGTTCCTGTTCACCATTGCCCGGCCCCGGGATTATCATAGTGGAGCGGATATGACAATCCAGCGAGACCCGCTGCTCCGTCATAAATTCGCTGAACCGGTAACGCCAGTATGATATCTTGATCACCGGAAGGAGCGTTTCAGGCGGAAAATAACCAAACCTGGCCAGAGTATCAATCAATAACGCTCTGGGAATAATGCCTTTTCTCAGATTGACTGGCGTCAGGCTCTCCGCGGGCAACTGCAGACTAAGACGCTGCTTGGTACTGGCAAAACCCCGCCTTGACTTTAACTCCAAAAATATGGTCTGTATTCCGTGGAGTTCGTGAGCCTCACCATACCAGCGTAGGCGCACCTTGTCTTTGTAAAAGTCCCCGGAAAAAGACCTTTCATGCTGATCAAGGTCAGCTGTGTCAAAGTAAAGGCTGTTGATCTGCTCTGAATGATATTCCCTGGTTGGCAGACATATCTGCCGGAGCAGTCCATAAGCTAATCCTACCTCCCGCGGTATTAAATAGTATTTACGCTCGAACCTCTCCGGCAGAGTATTGATATTTTTGGTATCTACACCGTACATCTGAACCACCATCTTACTTACCTCCCTCTCCGGCTAAAAATGCCACGGCTGCCTGATAACGCTCATAAAATCGATTAATCAACCCATCGCCGGACAATTCGAAAGGTGCTTCTCCGAACTCCTGGGCAGCGTAGAGAGTGATCATTCCGGCTATTTCCTGGTACTTATTCTCCAATATTTCCGGGCTGAACGCCTCGTTAATGATAATCTTGATCTGGTTCACCTGGTCAGCAGGAAAGCCTATTTCATCATTCCGGCCCACCTTATGGCTATGAGTTTTCCCAGTTCCTTCACCTGGGCGAGTGGTCTGCTCCCTTTCAGTAATAGCTACAGACTCTGCGGATTCAGTGCAATCCGCATTTATCAGTATTGTCAGACTGGTTAGAGTAACTGAGCATATTGATGTTTTCCAGTTCATTTTTATCTCCGTCAACCGTTCGGTCAATTGCGATTATACGGCAATAATGTTAAGAGATTATGAAACCAGTGTAATTGTGAGGAAATTGTCAGGAAAATCAGGGAGATAACCAACGGAAAGACCTGCATTGCCCATTCCATCACAGGCAAGGTACCGGAGCAGGCTTCCGGTCATCTAACCCGGACAGCCACGCAAATTATAAGCAAACTGACCGAGCGGTAAGTCAAGGTGCGGCATTTGATCGCCAGAGGCTTGAGCAACGCGGATATCGCTGACCAGATATTATTATCCGAAAAAATTAAAAATCCCGTCAGTACTATACTGGCCAAACTCGGCGTTTCTGGCCGGACCCAGGCAGCCGTCAGCCCTATTCGGCACAGGTAAAAGTAACCGCCTTGCCAGGTTGTCCGGGCCGTAAGTGTGGTAGTTCCAGCGGTTGTTTAGTTTGCCGGGATTACGAAACCAGGCATCAGTCAAGACACCATTTTCAATGGTTAGGGATAAACATCATCAAACGATAAACTAATTTACGAAACACTATACTGATTACGAGAAGAAGGTAGATTGAAACCATGCTGAGTTTTGAGAACAATACTCTCATTCTTCATCCCATCGGTATTTTTTCTTTTGACGCAGCTTTTCGAGGCTGCAATTAAAACATAGCCCGTTGTGACAGCATATCACCCCACCACATTGAGGACATTGCCACTTAACGGCTTCTTTTTCCAGGAACTTCCTGATGCCATGCTCTTTGATGTAATTGAGGTTTTCTATCATGCTCATATGATATTTGGACTGGTAGCGTTCATCCAGGGTCCTTAACCGGCGGCAAGGGAAATCCCGGCATTCATAACAGAAACGCACCAGCCCGTTAGCCACCAGGTTGCAGTTCCTTGCCATGAAGGTGCAATTCTTGCCGCGTGGCAGGCATCCGGTGCAGTAACTCTTCGCAAAACCCTTCTGTTTCAGGTTATTTTGCATCGCCAGGTAGCTGACGCATACCCCGCAGTTCATCCCGCAAGGAGCAACCAGAATTTCTTCCATCATCTCAAAGCAATAAAGTGATTATTAAAAGGAATGCTAACTTTAAATTCAGGTGTAAAACATGCGCACGCACCCCTATCTGAACCCTTGATCAAATTATCAGACGCCTTATAAGGACGCGCGCAATTCAATATATCAGCCCTGATCAAAACCTATTCCAGAAAACATTTCAACATCCGGCAGATTCTCAGACTGATCCAGGCGCGCTCAAGAGAATCTTCTTTGCCCGGTGCCACTTTCTTCCCGCCGTAGGAACACTCCCAAAGACCGTCTTTCCTCTGATTTTCAAAGAACCATTGCAAACCGCGGTTGATGTCCGAATCATCCGCTGAAAACTTCAGCAGCGCCAGAGATTCCATGGCGGTTAAAAGGTTCGGCCACCAAAATACAAATCTTGTCCAGTAGCCGGCCGCCTGATAAGAAGAATAAACATCCGGCTGGAAAAAACGTGATTTGAGCAGTTTGCCGGCCAACCGGGCTTCTTCTGACTGGCGATACACCGGATGAACTGCGAACGCGCGTAAAACCATATCTGTCCAGTTGTGAGAAAAAGGTTGAGAGCGGTCAGGCCGGACCGGCTCCGCGTAAGATGATGTCAAACGGTACATGGTCTTGCCATCGAAGTGATGGGTGAGAATCGGAATAGCCCATCCGCCGTCATCCTGTCTCATCTCAAGCAGCCACCGGAGGCCTTTTTCAACACGCGGGTCATCAGCATATCCGGCTTGTATCAATAAAGCCAAAATATAACCGGTGTAATAGG
>DAOUAU010000204.1:0-3939 GCA_034433195.1 Dehalococcoidales bacterium | reverse complement strand
CACTTCAAGCATTTTTACTTGCTTTTAGTTTTTACCCGGGCAAACGCCTCTGCAGCTTCCAATTATTCTAAAACAATCTTCGATTTCAGGTTGACGCCAAAAGAAAGAGAAATAACTACCTATCTTTGCCAGGGTTTAAGTAATAAAGAAATCAGCCAAAAATTATTTATCAGCCTGCCTACAGTAGCTACTCACGTTCAGCATATCCTGCGGAAAACCGGAATATCACGCCGCTCTCAACTGATCAGCCATTTATTATGCTGAATGAATTGTATACCATATGATACATTTGGTCCTGAAGGGATTTCCTGCGCCAAGCTTTTTAGTATCCACTTTTAGGCGAAAAAGTTTTTCTAACCGGTCAAAGGCCATACTGGGGTCATCTGCCTGTTGGTGGAGGTTGTCCGTCATGCCTGAAAATCATCAATATGAATGATTGTATGCGGTCTGCCTTCATTCTAAAATACGTTAATAATCAGTGCTTTTTCTCCGGGTGAAGCCTGAATACCGTGATTTCTTACAACTTCATCAGGCGGATGTGAATTATTATTGAATGTCTTGACAGAGAACCTCGTAATTACGTATGATATACGATATTGATGGAGCTTAACGATTGTCGATTTGGATAATTCATGATATCCCTCGTCGGGAGTGAACCGTTTTAGTCTCTAACCGGATAGAGAAGAACGTCAGGCGCTCCCGAGCTTCTGGACCAGAACCGGGTAAATATCAATAATGATATTTATCCCTGTCTGAAGACCGGATTCGTCCGGTTTGATGAAAGTCAGCTAAATGTATTTGGAAGTCACAGATAGAGTAAAAATAGATGAATAAAAAATGGAGGTTATCATGAAAAAGCTGTTGATTCCGGTAGTGCTTCTCCTGGTATGCGCCTTTGTGCTGTCAGCATGTGCTTCCGGCACCCCCAAACTCCCGGCCAAGGACAAAATCATCGTCGGAATGTCACGCCCGCTCTCCGGGCCGCTGCAAGCGGTGGGTGATTCAGCCTTCAAACCTATCTATGATACCATGGTTAAAATGTGGAATGATGAAGGCGGCATCTATATTGCAGAGTACGGTAAAAAACTGCCCATCGAATTGAAAGTTTATGATAACAAAAGCGAAATCCCGACCATGACCAAGCAAATTGAGCAGTTGATTCTGCAGGATAAGGTTGATTACCTGTGGGCTCCCTGCGGTACCGCGGACATTTTTGCCGCGGCTCCCCTTGCTAACAAGTATCAAAAAGTGCTGTTGACCATGGAGGGCGGCGCCAGCAGCATGGTAGGCATGCTTCCGAGTCTGCCTTATGTTTTTGTATCCTTAAGTTTCTCTGACTGGTACCAGATGCCCGTTCTGGCTGACATTCTGGCTGCCAAAGGCTGTAAAAGTGCTTACGTGGTTTACATTGCTGACCTGCACGGCATTGAATATTCCGGTGCGGCGGGTATCGAATTGCCCAAGAAGGGTATCAATGTGGTAGCCTCCAAGAGCCTGCCGCCGGAAATGACCGATTTTTCACTGGTTATCAAGGATGCCAAAGCTTCCGGCGCGGATGCTTTCCTGTGCTTCGCCTATCCCGGGCAGATTATGCCGATGACCGGTCAGATGATAGAACTGGCTTATAATCCCAAAGTTTACCTGACTGGTCCTGGTGGCAATTTTGGATTCTTTGCGGATGCTTTCGGTCCGGCCACTGAGGGTATCATGTGCTGGGCTACCTGGAACCGCAAAATCTCTCCCGCGATGGCGGCCATGGCTGACAAGCTATATGCCGGCAAACCCCAGGCTGCCAATGACTGGTGGGGACATTCACTGTATTGGGGAGCTATGGAGTTCTGGAAGCAGGCTGTCGAAAAGACCGGCAGTCTGGACAATATCAAATTGCAGCAAACCATGGCTACCGCTCGCTTCAATACCGTTTTGGGTGAAACCTACTTTACCAAAGGACTGATGGCCAAGGAATCTCATCCCGGTGAAGTGGGTCAATGGCAAAAAGGGATAGTAGAGATTGTAGGCGGAAATAAAACGACTGCCAGCCTGATCTATCCCAAACCTGCCTGGCCTGCCAAATAGGCCCGGGTTTATAAGCGTTTATTGAAAACCATGCAAGCTGCCTATGGAGGTAAATAGATCCCATAGGCAGCTTGCAATATGAAATTCTTAAGATTTCCTGATTTTATGGATTATTCAAACGAAACCGGATTCAGAAAGGGCTGGCAGCAACGATACTTTATCCAGCGCCTGGGCGGTGGGTGTTTAACTTCAGGTTTTAGTTTTGGAAGTTGACAACTCTGCCCGTTGGTGGGTTTGATATTCCAGTGAGGTAGGGGGCAACCAATATGCTTGAGTCGGTCCTGGATGTCTTGATCGCCGGTTTGATATTGGGTGGTATTTATGGTCTGATCTCCATGGGGTTGAGCCTGCAGTACGGAGTGGCGCGGGTCTTTAATGTGGCCCACGGCGAGTTCATCATGCTGGGCGCCATGACCACCTATACTTTGTATACTGTGCTGCATATTCATCCCTTGCTGTCAGTTGCCATATCCGGACCGATAGTATTTGTCATCGGTTATATACTGTACTGGACGCTGTTCCGGTACCTGCGCAGAAAGTCGCCTTCCCCAGGCGCTTTTGAAAGTAACTCTATCCTGGTAGCCTTTGGCCTGTTTTTTATCATCCAGAACCTGGCCAAGGTGGGCTGGGGCAGCCAGATCCGCAGTTACACCTATTGGAATTTCCCGGTGGATATTGCCGGGGCGACCTTTGGCGCCAACCGGCTGATCGCTCTGGGCATTGCGGTGGCCATCGGGCTGGCTTTTTATTGGTTTCTGGCCCGGACCAGAATGGGAAAAGCTATCCGGGCAGCCGCCCAGGACGCGGTCACAGCCAGGCTGATGGGGGTCAATATCAGCGTGGTGCTGGCAATGTGTTTCGGTTTCGGAGCCTTGATGGCCGCGATTGCCGGTGCGTTGATGAGCATGGTGAGGCCGGTCTATGCCGGAATGGGGATGGAATATACTATCGTGGCAATAATTGTGGTAGTGCTGGGAGGCATGGGCAGTATCCCGGGCAGCTTCATCGGCGGGTTCATCCTGGGAATTGTCGGCAGCATCGTTACCAAATTTGAACCGAGTCTGGCTCTGGTAGCTTATTATGCTATATTCATGATACTGCTAATAGTTAAACCGACCGGTATTATGGGGAAATAGATATGAAAATTACAGGAGCTGGATCACAATTGGTATCTAAAAAGTTTGTTTTACCAGCCATAGTGGTATTGATTCTGGCGGTACTGGCGGTGATACCGCTTTTCAATTCGGTTTATTGGACCGTAACGTTGATTACCATTTTATCATTTGTCATTTTAACAGTAGCCTGGGCCATGTTTTCCGGTCCCACCGGTTATGTCTCTTTGGCGCCGGCCGCTTTTTTCGGCATCGGTATGTACACCGCCGCGATATTTGGTAAGGAGATGCCCTTTTTTGGGGTGATGCTTCTGGCTGCGCTGATCAGTTTCGCTTTTGCTTTGCTGGTAGGTGCCGTAACGTTAAGATTAAGAGGTATTTATTTTACAATCTTTACTTTCGGGCTGGTGTTTCTGATCCAACAACTGCTGACGTGGTGGGAAGTTGAATTCACCCATACCCGCGGCAGGTTTGTGGTCTTTATGGAAAATAACACTATTTATTACTATATGCTGGGTATTTTTGTAGTTTTGGCCCTGACCGCTTTTTTAATCGGACGGTCAAAATGGGGCCGGGCGCTTAGAAGCATCGGCCAGAATGAAGAAGCGGCGTCTCATTCCGGGGTTAATGTGACGTGGGTGAAAGTGATTACCTTTGCCATCAGTTCTGTGTTTATGGCGCTTGCCGGGGCGGCTTTGGCCACCCGTTTAACTTATATTGATCCGGGGGCCGCCTTTAATATTACCTACTC
>DAOUAU010000203.1:0-10782 GCA_034433195.1 Dehalococcoidales bacterium | reverse complement strand
AAACAATTATATTTGCTGAGTGAGGACAATGTATATTGGAGCTTGACATGACATGACTCTGAAAGATGCTAAACGTAAAAATTACTCTGACGGGAGAAACAAGACCTGGTGGTATCACTGGTATATTTCAAAAGGCTGGTCGGGGAGAGAGGATTAACATAAAGCTGAGAATAATAGTGTTGCTCAGGTCAAAATTCCAAAGAGCCAAGAATATATAAAGGATGGCAAAGCGTTGGCACTAACAGGATAACAAAAGAAAGCTTACCAGCGGGAATATATGCAAAATAAACATATGGGGCTAACACAGGCCTAATAATATTTACTACAAACCGAACTAAAAAGCCGAAGCTGAGCCGAAGTTAATGGTGGGCAGTATTGGATTTGAACCAATGACCCCCTGCGTGTGAAGCAGGTGCTCTAACCACTGAGCCAACCGCCCTTGTTGAACATTCCTATTTTAACCTAAAAGGCAGTTGGAGTACAAGAGACAGGAAGTGAGTCAATAGTCTCAGAATAATTGATTAGTCCTTGCCTTTCCTGTAGACTTAAATCATCCGTTTTATGAATAATCAGGAAAACCTTTCCGTATCATCCCCCAAAACCTCTTTTAACTATGGCTACATCGTGGTCATAGCGTGCTTTATTATTGTGATGCTCAATATCGGACTATTCGTGTCTGTGGGCGTTTTTTTTAAGCCGATCTTAAATGAATTCGGCTGGTCAAGGGCTATTATTTCTGCCCCTATTTCCATGAACGCTCTGGTGACCGGGCTTTTTTCTATTGTCAGCGGCTATCTGACTGACAGGTACGGCCCGCGGATTGTAATCTCCGGATGTGTATTGATTGCCGGAACCGGGTACTTGCTGATGTCCCAATTGAGCAACATCTGGCAGCTTTATCTTTATCTGGGTTTATTGACCGGCATCGGCGCCAGTTCGATGGTACCTATGTTGTCTTCCGTTCCCAGATGGTTTGTACAGCGCCGTACGGTTATGGTAGGTATCATATCTGCCGGCGGCGGCGCGGGCGGATTAGTTTTGCCGCTGATCTCAGCCTGGTTGATCGGGGCGTATAGCTGGCAGACGGCTTATCTGATTCTGGGCAGTTTTTATCTGGGAATTACCATTATCGCCGCCCAGTTTTTGCGCCGCAGTCCCAAAACAGCAGTAAACAATCCTGTCCCAAAGGGCACCTCCGAACATAAGCTGCCAGAAACCAGTAATTCGTTCTCCAAAATTTTCTGGTCATTGAAATTCTGGCTGAGCAACCTGATGTTTTTTTGTTTCGGTGTCAGTGCGTTGACCGTTCAATTTCATATCGTCAATCACGCCACGGATATCAGTATTTCACCCGCCTCAGCCGCCGGGTTACTTTCAATGATCAATGGTGTCAGCATCGTCGGCAGTATTGTGTTTGGCGGATTGGGAGACAAGTTTGGAAACAAAGCGCTCTTTATTCTGGCTTTTATCCTGATATCATTCAGCATGATCAGCCTGCTTTTTATCAATCAGCTGTGGCAATTGAATATCTTCGCCATAGTCTTCGGATTGGCTTTCGGCACAGGACTGGCTAACGCTCCGGCGCTGATCTCCAAACTGTTTGGTATCACCATATTGGGATTGATCCTGGGTATCACCAGTCTATGCCAGACCATCGGCGGCAGCATCGGGGGATTCCTGGCCGGTTATATCTACGATGCCCAGAATAGCTACAAACTAATATTCATTATCTGTGCGGTATTGTGCATGGTAGGGATAACAGCAATATCATGGCTTAAACCCAGCAGAGACATTAATCATTCGTGACTGCCCGATATGCGCCCATTTAAGCGATGATGCACTTTATAGTAAAATAAAAACTGAACCCATGAGCCTTCAGGGCAAACCAATATATTTTGATTAGAATAAAGATGCGGATGTCAAATCATCCGCCTGATACAGGAGAAATTACAAATATGGCAGCAAAAGCAGAGAAATTGTTAGTGGAAGTCCCTCAAGTAAAACCCGTTTATTTTACCTGCAAGTTCTGCGGTGAGTCCAAACCCCTGCAGGACCTGATCGTCATTCGCCGCTTTCACCCCCAGTTGAGCGCTTGCAAGGAATGCGCCAGAAGCAAACCGATTACGGTTGCGGAAACGGAGTCTTCTAAAGAAATAAAAGACTAACATAACCATTGATGAGATGAGGTCTGCAAATGTCTGAAGAGCTTGGAAAAATCGAAAAACCTCTGGCAGAGACCTTCAAGACCGGGCGAAAACTATATTTTGTGCCCCTGGTTTTCAGTTTGCCGGATCTGCCTTTAGAGATTTCCTTAAAATACTCTGCCTATTGGGATCAGGTGGATGCGCAGATCACCAATTTGGAGTCCAAACTTGGTCAGGTAAAGTATATATTACATGAACTGGTCTACGAATGCGGGGAGGCCGGTCTGAAAACTCTGGAACAGGTCAATTCAGGAAGTGTCAGTTTGATACGGGGCAGGGTTGAGAAAGGGACACAATTTGAACCTGCCGAAGATAATGAGATCATTACGGAGTTGATGGACTGGAGCCGCTGTCTGAGTTTGGGACTGCAAAACAAGACTGTTTTTTCCACTATATATCAGAAATACACTGAAGCCAATAACAGGCGCAACGCTTTTCTGGCACAGAAGCTGGATGCTCTCCTGAAAGGCAATGAATCCTGTGTGTTGATCATGGCGGAAGGGCATCACGTGCAATTTCCGGCCGATGTGCAGGTCTTCTATATCTCACCGCCGGCCCTGGATGAGATCAATCGCTGGACGCGCGATCAAGCGGCTAAAAAGAATCATAAGCAATCAGACCATGAAACAAAATAAGTATTAATGTCAAAAACCCGGGTTTATAGAATCTGCCGGGGCACTGCGAGTGCCCCTTTTTCTTACTATTTCAACCTGTTCAAGTAGCGTTGAACCTGCAGAGCAGCCTTAGCGCCTTCTCCAGCTGCTATAATAATCTGTTTTTCCGGTGAATCCGTGACATCTCCGGCGGCGAACAAACCGGGAACAGCGGTAGCGGTCCGGCAATCCACTTCAATTTCATTGGCGGCATTTAACCCGGCCAGGTTTTTCACCACAGCCGAGTTGGGAATGAGTCCTATCTCAACAAATACGCCGTTCGCTTCAAGGATAGTTTTTTGTCCGGTTTGAATATTCTGGAAGGTGATTGACTCAACCTTACGGGTACCTCCGATTTCTATGACGCGATGCGATTGATAAACGGCCAATCCGGGATGATTCTTAACCCGGTCTATCAGCACGGCGTCACCGGTGAAGCCCATTTCACTGATCGAATAAACCTTTTTGGCAATTTTCAGAAGATCACCGATGGCTTCCAGAGCGGAATTGCCTCCCCCAACCACCGCCACTTTAACACCGGCAAAGATGGGTGCATCACACACTGCACAGTAACTGACGCCCCTTCCGATCAACTGGTCTTCTCCAGGCACTCCCAACCTCCGGGGCGTCTTGCCGGTGGCCACAATCACCGTCCTGGATTGATATTTCTGACCGGATTTGGCGGTCACCTCAAAACCATTTTGGGTGCGTATTACCGATTCCGCTTCCTCACCATCCCGCCGTTCAATGGGAAACTGTTTGAGCTGCTGTTCAAATTTCTCCATCAGCTCAATGCCTTCCACCAGCTGGTAACCCATATAATTTTCGATAGCGCTGGTCCAGACCACCTGTCCGCCGATTTCTTTGGCCAGCATCAAGGCGTTGATTTTCTTGCGCGCCGCATAAACCGCCGCTGTCATTCCGGCCGGGCCGCCACCGATGATGATTAAGTCATATATCATTTGATACCCAATTTTTCTTTTAGTTCGGTTTCTTTAAAACCCACTATGATAGCGTCATCGATGGTGATGGTGGGAACGCTCATTTGATGCGTGACGTTGATCATCTCTTCACGGGCCGCTTTATCATCCGCCACGTTCATATCCTGATATTTGATGTTATTATTATCCAGAAACTGTTTGGTGCGGCGGCACCAGGGACAGGTGGGCGTGGAATATACTTTAACAATTTTATCGGGCATACGGACACCTCCTGATATATATATTCTATAAGAGGATGCTGTGAAATTGCCAGCTTTATAGTTGCGGCAGCAGACTCTGGAAGAACTAATTAACTGGATTCGGTGGTATTGGTCTGTTTCCAGACCCTGCCCAGTTCAACGGCTAAAAAGCGATTTTCTGTTTTGACCATATCAGGATCTTCCTGAAACAAACGCGTTGCTTCATCACGGGCCATTTCAAGCAGAGACACATCGGTCAGCCGGGCCATTTTCAGATCGGGCAAGCCGCTCTGACGGGTGCCAAAAAACTCTCCCGGACCGCGCAGTTTCAAGTCTTCCTCAGCCAGGATGAAGCCGTTATGCACTTTTTCGATCAAGTCCAGACGCTGACGGCCGATCTCAGTAGGATTTTCGGCCATTAACATACAATAGCTTTGTTCCTGGCCTCTCCCCACCCGGCCGCGGAACTGGTGAATTTGAGAAAGCCCAAAGCGGTCTGCGCTCTCAATTAACATCACTGTGGCATTGGGAACATCAATTCCCACCTCTACTACCGGTGTGGAGATCAGAATATCCATCTTTCCGTCATTGAACTGCTGCATCACCGCCTCTTTGTCACTGGAGGACATTCTGCCGTGCAGCAATCCAAGCTTCAAATCCGGAAATATCCGGGTAGAAATCTGCTCAAATTCGGCCACCGCGGCCCTGGCCTGTATGGCATCTGATGCTTCTACCAGCGGACAGATAATAAAGGCCTGCCGTCCGGCATGGACATGTTTCCGGATAAAAGCATAAGCGCTTTCCCTCTGGTCCGGACGCAGCCATCTGGTTTTGATGGTTTGGCGTCCCGGTGGAAGCTCATCGATGATAGATAAGTCCAGGTCTCCATAAAGGGTCAAAGCCAGTGTCCGCGGAATAGGAGTGGCGGTCATCACCAGGATATGCGGATTGACCCCTTTTTGGCGCAACGCGGAGCGTTGTTCAACTCCGAAACGATGCTGTTCATCCACTATAGCCAGTCCCAGCTTATTAAACTTGACGCCTTTCTGAATCAAGGCATGAGTACCCAGAGCAATATCCACTTCACCGCTGGCAATCATCTGCGCAATCCGTCTTTTTTTGGCTGCCCCCAAATCGCCTTTAAGCAAAGCTACACTGAGCGGCTTATCCAGAAATCCAGAAAAACGGCAGATATCTTCTTCATCTGTTTCTTTTCCAACCGCTGACAGGACTTTGCGGATGGTCTTCCAATGCTGTTCAGCCAGGATTTCCGTAGGGGCCATCATGGCGCCCTGATAACCACTGGCCACAGCCAGAAGCAAAGCGGCGGTGGCTACCACCGTCTTGCCGCTGCCGACATCACCCTGCAGCAGACGGGACATCGGTTTAGACCTTTGCAAATCTCCCAGGATTTCTTTGAGCGCCCGGTTTTGGCCAGACGTTAGTTGATACGGCAGCGAACGCAAAAAGGTTTGTAACTCCGGCCGGTCGGTCCGGACAGGAATGGCGGGCTGGTTTTCCTGCCAGCTGCGTTTTTTATTCATGACACCGATCTGGAGTAAAAATAACTCATCAAAGGCCAGACGGCGGCGAGATTCAGCTTTAGAGGCTTCATTCTCTGGATAATGCTGTTGAATTATGGCGTAGGACAGGTCCGGTAATTTTAAACGTGAACGCAAAGCTTCAGGCAAAAACTCAACCATATTACCGGACCATTGATCCAGAGCAGGTTTTACAATGCGTCTGACCTGGCGCTGGCTCAAACCTTCCGTTAACGGATAGACCGGCACCAGCCGGCCGGTATGCACCAGATCTTTATCCTCATAGGGTTCCCATTCAGGAGATTCAAATACTGGCCTTCCACCAAAGACCGAAACTTTTCCGCTTAAAACTATCCGCAAGCCGGTTTTGAGAGAACGTGCCATATAGGGCTGATTAAACCAGATCGCCCGGACATTGCCGGTTTCATCGCCCAATACGGCTTCGGCCGAGCGGCGGGAGCCCAATTGAACTTCCCGGCTCTCCCAAACATTGGCAATGATGGTATTTTCTTGTCCAATGAGCAGACTGCTGACGTAGGCCCGCTGGCTGTAGTCCAGATGACGGTTAGGAAAGAAATACAATAATTCGCGCACAGTCGTGACGCCCAATTTGGCAAACTTTTTGTTCAAAACTTCATTGATGCCTTTAACCGCCATGACCGGTGTATCAAGACTGGGTAAAGGCCCGGATTTCTTGTTCAACCCGCTTGTTTCAGGTTTAGAGGGCAGTTTGGGTTTGTCATCAACGGGTGTAATGGGCTTAATAATCATCTCCCGATACTCCGTTTGCAGAACCACTTTGTGCGGTTCGACCAGCGCTTTCAACATCCCCGCCACCCATTTCTGGCGCTGGACAAGGTTCATGGCCGAATAAGGAAAATCAGGAGAATACTGCTTTACCATGCGTTTATACAACCCATCATCCGGAGAAGCCTTGATCTGGGAAAACCAGTTCTGCAGCAGTTTATCCAGCCCGCCGATGACAGCGGTATCCAAAAAGCCCTTTTTTGATTCCATCTCAAATATTTTTTGTATTGCATCCAGACCGATGGTCAAATTTCATCTCCCATAACAACCTTTCCCGCTCTGAACAGGGCTGCGCTCAATACCCTCTGGCGGCTCATTTCTAAATATTACCAACATCAATCACGTTGAGAACTGGTCTACCGTTACTGGAGCGGGAGGTATTTACCAGTCACTACCTTGCCTGACTTGCGAGATTCTTCGTTTATACCAGGAGATAGTTGCTATGACCGGTTTCTACCCTCACCACCGTTTTCGCTCCTTCCTAATACATAACAACCGGTTTCTCCCAACGTTATTGACTGAACAAATCCAAATCAACGCTGGCAGAACCGGTTGTTACTTTTCAGGATTAACTCTAGATCAGGATTAGCGGTCTCCGATGACAGTCACAGCAATAACACTGGGTCCAACGTGTGCGCCCATCACTGCTCCAACCTTGGAACGGTAGATTGGTGTATTAGGATATTTAGCCTTCAGTTTCTGTGTCAATGCGTCCGCCTCAGCCGGAGTAGTGGCATCCTCTACCGCGATAGCATCTATGGTTTTAAATTCCAGGGTAAAATTATACAGCGCATCAATGGCCTTTGAGCGGGAACGTTCACGTGATATCGGGAAGACTTCTCCATTCTTCAACCCTAAAACCGGATTGATTTTTAAAATCGACCCCAGAAAGGCTTGTCCCGCTCCAATACGGCCGCCCTTCTTCAAATATTCCAGAGTATCAAAACACATGCGTTCTTCAGTGCGGGGAATATTCGCTTTAACCTGTTTGATAATTTCATCCAGTTTGGCTCCTGCCTGGGCGGCTTTAGCTGCCAAAATGGCAATCAACCCCTCGGCCATAACGACATGCAGAGTATCAACAACTTCGATCCGGGCTTTACTTTTTACCATTTCAGCGGCTTTGCAGGCCGTATCATAAGTACCGCTCAGCTTATGCGAAATAGCCAGAAACAGGATTTCATCCGCTTCTTTGGCTACTTTTTCATAAACAGCCGTGAACACCGCCAGAGACGGGACGGCAGTGCTGGGGAGAGGTTTAGTGGCCACCAATTTAGCGTAAAACTGCTCACTGGTGAGGTCAACACCGTCCCTAAAGGTCTCAGTTCCAAAGATTACGTTGACTGGAATAACCGTGATATTGAGTTTCTTGACCAGTTCTTCCGGGACATCGGCCATACTGTCGGTAATAATCCTTACGCTCATGGTTGCACTTCTCCTTATTTTTATTCAATCGAAATAATGTATTCGTAATGAGGCTGGCCGCCATTAACCACCTCTATTTGAAGGTTGGAGTGCTTCTCACTGATACTCGCACCTATTTTATCAGCTTCTTCTTTATTGACATCCTGCCCATAATATATCGTCGCGATTTCCGATTCATCCAGATCCAATACATCCAAAACTTTATTTAAAACATCTTGCGCAGTATTGTCCACAGCCACCAAATCAGTGTCCAGTAAACCAATGGCCTGGTTCTTGCGAATACGCATGTCTCCAATTTTGGTGGTGCGAATGGCTCGTGTTATCTCAACCGTTCGGACGGACTTGAGCGCTCTTTCCATAGCCTTGATGTTGGCATCAAAATCCGCTTCATAATCAAATGCCAGTATTGCCGCCACACCTTGCGGAACAGTCTTGGTGGATAATACTTTGACGGTTTTCCGGGTCAGACTGTGGACCTGGCCAGCGGTCATGATAATGTTCTTATTGTTAGGCAGTAACAAGACCTTCTCGGCCTCTACCGATTCCACTGCTACCAGAAGATCTTTGGTACTGGGATTCATAGTTTGACCGCCCGGAACCACCAGAGCGCCCAGGCTATTAAACACATCTCTGATTCCATCTCCGGGCGCAACGGCGATGATGGCGGCACTCGAAGCCGGCATGCGCTGTTTCTGCATCTCAAGATAATCAACATGCTGCTCATCCATATTGCGGATGCTGACGCCGTGCATCGTTCCAAGCGGAGTCACCAGGTGCAGAACTTTACCGGGATCCAGTGTATGAATATGCACACGAGCATTGGCTTTGTCACCCACCACAATTAAAGACTCACCGTATTTGTTAAGTTTTTCACGCAGTTTATCGGGATCTATGTTTTTTCCCTTAAGCAGAAATTCGGTGCAATAGCCATAGGGCACCTCTTTCACCATCGAGACTCCCCGGCGGGTAGGAGCAGAGAAACTGCCGGTAATCATCTGGGGTTTGCGGAATTGCATTTGTTCGCCCTCTCCCCGTAGATGACGCAGAGCGCCTTCTAAAAGTGTATACAAGCCCTGGCCGCCGGCATCTACCACACCGGCCTCTCTTAAAACAGGTAACAAATTGGGGGTGTTTGAGAGTGATTTGCTGGCCGCCTCAACTATCGTTTCAAGGGTTTCGATCAAACTGATACCATTTTCCTTAACCCTGGCAATGCCGGCTTCAGCCGATTCGCGTATTACGGTTAGAATAGTTCCTTCTACCGGATGGCTCAAACCTTGATAAGCCGTTTTGGAGGCTTGCAAATAAGCATTCGCAAATTCCTTGCCGCCAAACGTATTTTTCTTGGCCATCCCCTGAGCCATGCCAGACCAAATTTGTGAGAGAATCACACCGCTATTCCCGCGGGCGCCCATCAAAGCGCCTTTGGACATAGCCTGAGCTACCGCTGAAACGCTGTTGTCATTAACCCGGAATGCTTCCTCAACCGCTGAACGCATGGTTAAAAGCATATTGGTTCCGGTATCTCCATCAGGAACCGGAAAGACATTCAGCGCATCTACTTCAGCGACGCTTTTTTCCAACCAGGCAGTAGCAGTTGAGAACATCTCTCTCAGCACTACACCGTCAGTGGGTTCATTTTTTCTCATTACTCTTTGTATCCTTCATTTCATTCAAAGGGATTATTGAATTTTTGTTTTTGCGAGAACTGATGTACAACCGGTTTTCCGGCATCATTCCAGCCGTTATAGCCGGTCACTTTGAATTATGCCTGAGAATATGGTATATTATTGGACGGAAGTTTACAAATCACCAATGATAAATTCGTAAGGAGTACTTACCTTGAAGTGTGAAATCTGCGGGAAAACACCCATTTTCGGCGAGAATGTTAGCCATTCCAAGCAACATACCAATCGGAGCTTTGATCCGAACATCCATCCGGCTACCATTTTAGTGGCGGGCAAGATGAAACAAATGAAACTGTGCACCAGATGCATACGCACCCAGAACAAAAACCAGTCCAAATAAATCCGTTTTTTCATCTTAGTCAAAAACTAGCGGCTTGAACCTTATTTCAAGCCGCTAGTTTTTATTTCTTCTCAGTATCAATGGATAAAAGCTGTTTGGCATGCTCCAGCGCTGCTCTGATTTGTTCCGGCGCGGTGCCTCCGGGGTTATTGCGGGCTGCCATTGAGCGGTCAACCGTCACCAGATATACATCATCGTCAAACAATTTCGAAAACTGGCGGTACTGGCTCAGACTGATCTCGGCAAATGATTTATCATTTTCTGCCGCCCAGTTGACCAATTTGCCCACAATTTCATGCGCGCTGCGGAATGCAACTCCCTTTCCCACCAGGTAATCGGCAATATCCGTTGCCAGCAGATAGCCCTTATCCAATGTCAACGCCATTCTTTCCGGTTTGAATTTGATGGTTTCAACCATCCCGGCAAATATTTCCAAAGTGGCAAGCAAGGTATCTACCGTATCGAAAAGCCCTTCTTTATCCTCTTGCATATCACTATTGTAGGCTAAAGGTAAACCTTTCATAGTGGTCATCAATGCCATTAAATGCCCGTAAACTCTCCCGACCTTGCCTCTGGCTAACTCGGCTACATCCGGATTTTTTTTCTGCGGCATAATGCTGCTGCCGTGAGCATAGGAATCATCCATTTCAATGAACCCAAACTCAGATGAAGACCACAGTACCAATTCCATAGCCAGACGTGATAGGTGCATCATGCACACACTGGCGGCTGACTCAAATTCAATCACGAAGTCACGGTCAGCTACCGCGTCCAGGCTATTGCGGCTGATGCGGCTGAATCCAAGCTGTTTGGCCACATAGGCACGGTCGATAGGGTAAGCCACCCCGGCTAGAGCCCCGCTGCCCAGGGGCATCACATCGGTACGCTTGAAACAATCCTCAAAACGTTCAAAATCACGCTGCAGCATCTCAAAATAAGCCAGC